>JAIEOS010000026.1 GCA_019750295.1 Bdellovibrionales bacterium
GAACTTTAAATTTTAATTTTTTATATTTTAAACTCGAAAAAACATGAATTGCTGCAGCTTATCCACAGATCCGGGCAACGATTGGAAGGTCAAAGAAAAAAATTAAAATCTCGTTTATTACACCTTCCAATCATTGGAATCTTAATAGATTAAGAATATTTTTGCGAGTACCTTGACCCTCCTATGTGGGGAAGCTCCATATTTGAGGTAGAGGCAAGTAATTCCCCAATAATAAAAGGAGTTTTTATGCATGAAGTGAACGTGGCAGGGATGACCTGCCAAATTTTGAAAAAGGTTGATCCCAACGCGAAGATAGCCGTCGATCTCAGCAAAGGCATAGTGAGTGTGGAAACGATCGTTTCCGAAGTTCAAGTTTTTTTGGAGACCTTCTAGAGTTAGGTATTACTTCTCTAACCGCTGGCGAAGATCCTTGTTGGCTTGGACGGCTTCTTCTAAAAATTTGATTTCGGTTTTGATCGACTCCATACGACCAATGGAGTCCTCTAAGGCCATTTCTCGCGATTCGAAATCGACTTCGCTGATCGTACGATTTTTTATCAGCTGCTGACCTTGCTCAACTCCGGCTTTATAAATCTCGCGCAGTTTTTCGGCAAAACTCAAAGACCGTTGCAGATTTTCGATTTTAGATCGATAGGCTCGATCTCGCAGCTCGATTATGGGACGACGCAGGTCCGCGTTGGAGTTCCCCTCGGCCATTATGCGGTACCCCGCCACTTGGGCTTCGGTTTTCGTGTCGAGAACTAGATTTTGAAAGGTAACCACACGCATCTCTGCATTGAAATATTCCACAGCCTTGAGAGCAAAGTTTGTTTTGGAAATGATATTTTTAGAGTACAGACTGGTGGCACGATCAAATTGCTTTTTAGAAAAATTCTTTTGCAATACGGCCGTGGCTAAAAGCCCTTCAGCGCTGTTCCACTCGCTAATCGCTTTGGTCTGAGCCTCTTGCTGCTCGATGGAGCGATGAGTGATCTGCGGCTGATCGACGGCATACGTTTTTTGAAAAACTGCGATCTCCCCGGCCTCTGCCGCAAAACTTAAAGTGATGGATAATGCAGCAAAAATAGAATTCTTCATCGGTCTCCCTGGGTCGTGATTGAATAACTGATGAAGTCTGTTTTATAAAGAGCAGCGTCAAGCATAGGCCAGACTTGTAAAAGTTTTATGACGAGAGCCAAAACAGGCTATTAAACTGACACTATTATTTTCTTTTCTGTGTCCCACAGGAGTGACTTTAGGGACTGGGAGATTTCGCTCAAGTGAATCTGCTTCACATTCGAGAACTCAGTCTCCAGAGCCTTGTGGCAGTCCGCTAACCTGTAGTTGGGTATGGCCGTGGAAAGATGGTGGACGTGGTGATAGCCAATATCGGCAGTAAACCAATTGAGGACGGCAGGGAGTTTGAGGTAACTTGTCCCCTCGAGGGCCGCACGTATCGGATCCACTTCTTGGGCGTCGACGGCGTAAGAGTTTTCAAAATTATGCTGAACGGTAAAAAATAAGATGCCAATTCCTCCAGCTAATGAGAGCGAAATCGTATACACCATAAAAAAGTTGTAAGTCCCCATCGCCTGACTCATAAAGTACCAGCACAACAAAAGGGCCACATTGTTATAAGTCATATGACGAAACTCCTTAGGTGTTTTCCACTTTCGAGAAGGACACTCTTTAAGTAACTGCAATGCCGCCCTCGGCGATTGAGAAATCGCCGCGACGAGAACTCTTTTGAACAAGAGAATGATTCCTAAAAACCAATTGAATCTGGGATTAAAGAGCACATAAAGAAATCCCCCAATAAAAATAATAGCCAACGGATGACGTAGCCGGCGATAGCGAGACTGCTCCGAGGAGCTGAGTTGACGGTAATCGAGCGACGTCATTATATTTAGCGGCCCTCGGTACTGAGACCAATCTCCGTTCGTCTTGTGGTGGTAAGCATGATGCTTCGACCAAACATACTGGGGCATTCCGGTCAGCACACCCAAAATGTATCCCGCAGCCTGGTTGGCTCGAGAGGAGGAAAACAACACACCGTGACCGCAATCATGCATTAAAACAAAAAATCGTAAAATGAAAAAAGCGAGAATCACGCTGAAAGGAATGACCAAAAAACCAGAAACTCCAAGAGTCAGGACGTACAAGTATCCGACACCCACAAAAAGTCCAAACGTTATTAAAATTTGTCGGAGAGCAATCAGATTTGATTTTGCCGTGTACGGCTTTAAGGACTCGTGCCACATCTTTTTATTCATCGAATCCCTTCTGCTCTTATTGGAATGTCTGGAAGAGACTCACATTGTGACGGATAATTGGTCTGATGCAAGGAAGAACTGTTATATTCCTCGCAATGTAACTTCCACAATTGAACTCAGGGATTTGTTGAACTCTTATCAAAACTCGACGATACTCGCACTCTATGGAGCTCATTGCCATTCCCCTTGTGGCGGCTTTTGCATCTCTCGTGACTTTCTTCTCGGGATTCGGTCTTGGAACCATTCTTACGCCGGTCTTTGTTCTTTTTTTTTGTCCGAGCTCGCGATCACAATGACGGCGATCGTTCATTTGCTGAATAACCTTTTTAAGTGGGTTCTTGTTGGAAAACATACGGATCTAAAAATTCTCATTCGCTTTGGAGGGCCAGCCGTTCTTTTCGCTATTGTGGGCGCTTGGGTGTTGAACTCTTTGGCAAGCACTCCTCCCGTCACCAACTACACCCTATTCGATCGGGTGTATGAAATTCATGCGGTGAAATTTGTGATCGCTTCTCTTATGATTTTCTTTATGCTGTTTGAACACCTCCCCGCTCTTAAAAACCTGAAGTGGAGTCAGAAATATTTAAGTTTGGGACCATTGCTTGCCTGATTGATCTAGGTCGCCTGGCGATGTACACGCACTCTTTTGACAAAGAGAGCTTAACTCCCCATCTCCCCTTACTCCTCCTCACAACAACTTTCGCTTTTCTTGGCGCCTATGTCGGTCATCATTTCCTCAAAAAACTCACCATGGATTCGGTTCAAAAGATTGTAGCCGCGATGCTCGGACTATTAGCCATCGCCCTGGGCCTAGGGATTTTGTAGAAGATTTGGAGAAGCGCGGCACTCACTTAGACGCCTTAGGCCTCAAATCGGCAATGAAGGTCGCCGCTAGGGGGATTTACTCTCCCTGATGGCTTTGATAAGTGTGAATTCTGGAGGTTATGTATGAAGAGTCTTATTCTATTTTCGTTCTTGGCTTTGGGGGTGACTCCGGCCGTCGCTTCTCAAAAACTCACTCAACTGAAACAACAAATTATTTCGACCGCAAAGAAGTATCAAGGTCAGGGCGATCCTGATTTTAAAATTCAAAATACCATCGAACCAATGGTGGAACAGTTACTAAAAATCGCTCCGCCGCAAGCTCCGATCAAAGATCGCCTCGCAGTTCTTGCCGGAACTTGGAAACAAGTTTGGGGACCCTATGATTACCGAAACGACGATCGCGGAGTAGATCCCGAGTTGGGCGTCAACGAAATCTACCAACTGGTGTCCATCGACGGTTACTACTATAACGTAAGCCCTCAGTATCCCAAAGGCGACAAAACGAAAGAGCGCATCGGTCTCCTTCGCGGCGAGTACACGCTCAGCTCCAGCGAATCCAACGGACTGGATGTGCGTTTCACAAAGTTCACCGGAGTGGAAGGTCGACCCACCGATAAGATTTGGACATTGGCCGCCCTTTCCGAAAACGGAACTCTCGACAATGAGTTTACGGTGGTGCCATCGCTCATCGTCAAATTGTTTTTTGGGAGTGGAACGCTCATCGAAGTTTACACCGACAAAGATCTTCGAATTCTCTATGGCACCGGCGCCAATTTTTCGGAGCCCTATCTTTACGTCATGACTCGAGTGAAATAACTCACGTTCAAGTGGAGGTGCGACAGCTCCCGCGGTCGCACCTGTCTCAATGATTAAAAGTTATAGGACAACGAAAAAAGTCCGTAGATATTTGTTGCGAAGTTATTGACCTTATCGTTCTTCGCCCCGCCATCGAGAAATCGAAAAACAAATCCCGCTTCCCAATCTTCTGAAAACAACTGGCTGATCTGAACCATGGCATCGATGGCTCGCCCTTGAGAGCTTCCGGCCGCATCCATTTGCGCACGAAAATACCAAGATTCCATAAGTCTCCATTGAAGGCCGAAATAAATTAAAGGCACAAAACCGAAGTCGGTGTAACCCTCTTGGATCACACCCTGGGTGAGACGAATCTCAGCGTCTCGAACCTTTGCGGTCACCCCTAAATCCCAACGCAGATTTTCACTGGAAACAAAATGGTGAACGTAACCCCAGCGAAAAGAATTGAATTTGTAATAGACATCGATGGGAGATCCTGCCGCAAACGTTTGCTGATCAAAGGGACTCGCCAGAGCGGGAGTGACTTTCGAGCGAAGTGAAAACGGCGCGACCACAAAACGCAAAGACCCCGACTCCCATAATCTCCACAGCCCTTCCAGGCGATAGGACAACTCCGTCTCCTCGGGGACATCAATCCGTGCGCCCGTTGAGGTGGGGATTTGAAAGTAATTACGAAGCGAGTGAGCCGCACCGACTTCAAGACGCACTTGAGACTCGCTGGCCACGGCGGTATTCACTAGAAAAATGCAGATAATGAAAATTCTTAAAATGGTCATAGCATAAGATAAGGGATCGTTCTCAAAATGCAACGTCGAACTTTTCAGCGAAAATTAAAGATTAGACAGTTGTCATGTTTCTAATCAACTATAAGAGTTTTAGACAACTGAAAAAACGGCATACAGCTTACTCCTCTTGTTTGTAGAACACGGGGGGCACGTATGGGTTCAAATCAATTCAAAGTTATTTTCTTTTCATTCAGCTTAGCTTTATCAGCTTGCGGCAACAAAGGCTTCGTTTCTGCAACCACAAGCACTAGAGATGCATCAGTAGACGTCGGCCAGCCGCAAAATTCGGGACCTCAATCCTACACTCTTCCCGTCGCCGTTGGACGCGAGCCCGCTTCATCCAATGAGCAGAGCCAACCTCCGGCTGCGAATCAAAACAACAACGTTGTTCGTGTTCCAGCAGGTTCAACAATGCCTAAATCTCCTGTAGTGAACACACAGATGCCTTCAGGCTCCACGAGCAATCCAACCATGCAGAACCAGCAAGCGCAAAACCAACAGTCCACAACTCAAATGACGGTGAACAACAATACCCAAAATCAACAAAGCACGACTCAGACTCAGGTGAACAACACTACTCAAACTCAGACCCAGACTCAAACGCAAACTCCGACTCAAACCGTGACAGAATCTCCTCTCGATATCCCCGATGTCCCTGTTCGCTCTTGTTCACTTTCGTCATTGCGCGCTCAACTTTCGGCTCAGTTTGTCAACGGACGAGCTCGTTCAGCCGCTCTCGTCGACTATACCTACTGTCTCTTTTACGGTCGTAACTATGATCCTTCGGGACGCGGCTTCTGGAGAACTGTGACATCTCAAATCAATCCTTTAAGCATGGAACAGTACTACGGTGTTCTTTTTCACTCCGCCGAGTTTCAAGCCACAGTGAGCGGACTCTCCAATTCCCAATATGTCGATCTCATTTACAATCGGGTCTTGGGTCGCGCTGCCGATGCCGCAGGAAAAAACTTTCACGTGTCGAGCTTAAATGCAGGCGCGTCTCGCTACGATCTTTACATGGCTTTTATCAACAGTGGAGAATTTCAAAATGCATTTGCTCCCGTCATCAATCATCACGAAGCGGTTGCATTTCTGTACGCTCGAATCTTAAATCGCACCCAAGCCGAGTTCGATAATGATGAGGGCACTGGCTTCTGGATGGGATCCATCGCCGTACACCGCTCTGGTCGACGCATCTCCACAGAAGAGCTTGCGATCTCGTTCGCGAATTCTTCCGAGTTTGAACAGCTCTTTCTCCGCGATGACTTATCTGCACGAGGCGTTGTACGATTGGCTTACAAATTCTTCCTTCAGCGCGAACCCGAAGCGGCTGGTCTCGCTTACTGGACAGGAGTATTAAGAACTCATGCGGGAAATAAAAATGTCTACACTCAGGACGACTTCCTTCAGCACTTGGCCCCACACTTCGTTGCATCTCAGGAGTTTAAGAATAACAACCCTTGGTACAACAGTATGTCTGCGGTTTACGATTACTAAAAGTCACTCTTAAGACTAAATAATCAAGCGGGATTCCTATCCCGCTTTTTTTTTGGCTTTTCACACCCCTCATATGCTCGAGCCACTCGACGTTCAGAGCTGCATTCAAGCATTCGATACTGCCGATTTCCTACGCAAATATTTAAAACTTGCGAACCCGACCTCTCCTGGTTACGCTCATTGAAAATACCATGGAGGATTTATGACAAAAGTTATCTTTTCGCTTTTTACTATATTTATCGCCACATCTTGCACATCATCTTCGAAACCACTTCCCAACGCCGAAGGCGCAGCAACGGCTGGTTTTCAAGAGGGAACAGACATGGGTGGGTACAACCAGTATAAATTTGAAGGACTCGACTGTAAGGAAGTGAAGCCCGAAGCTCTCGCCGAGTGCAAAGTAGAACGACTCACTATCACCTATGGTTCTGATCTTAAACTCCATGAAACCGACGGAGCCGTGACGAGAATGGCGCTACCGATCCCGACCTCTGATGTTACAGTCAAAAAGGGTGACGTTGTCACATTTACCGGGACCTTTGAGCTCGTCATGAGCAGCACCCGCCTAGGAATGAAAACTTGGAAAACCACAGGCCTCAAGCTAAAAAAGGTTTAAATTCGAACGCTTCGGTGCTATTTGTAAAAAAAACGCCAAAACGGTCACTCTAGAGTGGTCCGAAAACTCTAGGGAGGCCTTTCATGAGAATTATCAATAACAGCGCAGTTTCATTTCATTTCACTTTAAAAGTGGACGGCCAGCAGATCGAAAGCTCCTTTGGCGATGAACCTTTAGCTTATCTGCATGGTCACAAGGCCATCGTTCCTGGTCTTGAGGATGCTCTTAACGGAAAAGCCAAGGGCGACAAATTTAACATCACCCTTCCCCCTGAAAAAGCTTATGGAGTTCGTAACGAAGGCCTCGTGCAAAAAGTCCCTCGCCAAGATTTCCCCGAGGAGCTTGAAGCCGGAATGCAGTTTCAAGTCGACACGCCTCAAGGCCCAATGGTGGTCACGGTCACACAAGTCACCGATAGCGAAGTCACTATTGATGCCAACCCAGAGATGGCTGGCCAAACTTTAAACTTCGAAATCGAAGTGATGGATGTTCGCGCGGCCACCGCAGAAGAATTGGCCCACGGTCATGTGCATGGTCCCGGCGGACATCACCACGGTTAGAATCAAAAACTGTGCTTAATATCTACATCGACGCCGATGCTTGCCCCGTAAAAAACGAAACTTACAAAGTGGCGGCTCGCTATAAGCTGACTGTGTACGTGGTCGCCAATCAGCATTTGAATGTTCCTTTGGATCCGTTGATTCGTATGGAAACGGTCAGCGGTGGATTTGATGCGGCCGATGACTGGATCGTTGAGCAAGCCAACGCGGGTGATGTCGTCATCACTTCGGATATTCTTCTTGCCCAGCGCTGTGTGGAAAAACACGTGCGCGCCTTAAGCCCTAAAGGGGATGAGTGGACTGAGGACAATATCGGCAGCGCCACTTCTCACCGAGAACTGATGCAAAATTTAAGGCACATGGGCGAACGCCACGGCCCGGCGGCAATGACTCCGCAAAACCGATCTCAATTTTTAAATAAACTGGATCAAATCATTCAGTCCGAAAAAAACAAGCGACCCAAATAGATTTTTTTAAAGAGTCGTCGGCTAGAGGAACTTATCTTGCATTGATATTGGGAATTCTCTTCCGAAAGTATTTTAAACTTGGCTTTTCAATTCCGTAGTAGATGATACTGCAAAAAATAAAAATGACCGCGACGTAAGAGAGAAACACCCCCGTTCGAGTCATTAAATCTGCTGTCAAAAAACGAGAGCTCGGTAATAACTTATAAAGTACCTTTTGAGCCAAGGTGTGCGTCATGTACAAGGAGTATGAAATGTCCCCGAGAAACACGGAAACTCCGCTTCCCCAAAAAAAACTCGGCCGATCGCTATACAAAGATAAAATAAAAATGAGGGATGAGAATCCCAAAAGAACGGCGGGCACATTGAACAACTCTCTCAAATATCCCGCCCCCAGAATCAGACCGACACTTGCCAGAACCCCCACTGTAAACAAGTCCCGCCCTGTTTGACTCGATCGACCAAAGCTCCAAGGTGTCCATCTCAGGAGATAACAAATGTCCGCCCCTAAAATAAAAAGGGGCACAACAAGAAGCATTTCGTAAAAAACAACATTCTCTCGACTCAGCATCCAAAAAATCCCAAGACCCAACGAAAAAACAGCCAACAGCACCGCAGCTAAGACCGTTCTCAAGCGAGTAAAAATAAACATGGAGATCAGCGGAAACAAAATATAAACAAACCACTCCGAACTGATGGACCAGGACGGATAGTTCCAATTCAATTGAAAATGAGGAACCCACGTCTGTGCTAACAATAAATTGAGGAAAAAATCTCCAGAGCTGTAACCGGTCTCGGTCATCGAGTAGCCCCATCGGCGACCGATAAGGACCATCGCGAAAACGATCAAAAGTGTGACCAAATGAACCGGATAAATCCTCGCCCCACGAAGCAGCAAAAACACACCGATTTTTTTCAACGAGAAATCCCTAAAACTTTCGCCATAATTTAAAGCAAGAACGAATCCACTCAACATAAAAAAGCCAGGGACCGCCATCGGACCGTTTCCTACGATGGGACTTAAAATCTCGAGGCTTGGAAAAAAAATTAAGACATCGTTCCAAAAATGGTACAGTACCACCCACAAGGCCAGGTAGCCCCGTAGACTCGTGAGAGAGTCTATTTTTTTATTGGGTCGAAAAGTACCGGTTTGCATTTACACCAGTGTAAGTCACTTTCGGGCCTTTAGCCAATCGATAAGTCGATCAGGATAATCTGTGATAATTCCATCCACCTTCATATCGACCAACTTTTTCCAGGATTTTTCGTCATTCGCCGTCCAAGGGATCACTTGAATTCCCGCGGCATGCAAAGCTTTAACGTCCTCTGGAGTGACCCAGTTGTGTTGGGGGGATATTGTTTTGACCTTAGCGGCTTTCGCTGCGGCCACGAAATCGACATGATTCTCACCGATCAATAAAATTGTGGGAACCTCTGGCGCAATTTTCTGGGTCGCAAAAAGAGTGCGATCGTCAAAGGACTGAATGCGAATGTTTTTAATAAATCCTGCCGAGCGAGCGACATCGACGATGAGTTTTGCAAACGCTTCGGGCTCTGGAGCAAATTCGGCGTACCCTGGAGAGATTTTGGTTTCGATATTAAAATCGACCGCGCGCAAGCCCTTGAAGGATTGACCTTTGACGAAGTCAAAAAGCTCTTGGAGCGTCGGTATCTTTGTTTTTGGAACTGGTATCTGATCTTTAAAGCGCGGGTTTTTTAAAGTCCCGCAGTCATATGTTTTGAGATCTTTTAGTGAAATCTTTCGGATCGGTACTGGGTTTTGGAGGCGCTGGCCTTTACCATCAAGACAGAGATCAGGATTTAAAAAGGGGTCATGAGAAATCACCGGGATATTGTCCGACGTGACAGCGATATCGAGCTCTAAGACATCGACCCCCTTTTCGAGGCCAAAGGCGAAGGCGGGAATCGTATTTTCAGGACGAAGTCCTCGAGCTCCACGATGCCCTTGCACTTCAATCTTTGCAAGAGCGGCAGAGGACGGCGCTTGCAGCATAACGATCAAAAAACCTAAAATAAGCATAAATTCTCCTACCCTATTCCCAAGATCTCTTTACAAATTTCCATCTGCTTATCGATCTCCATCATCGCTTTTTTAAGTTTACGAAGATCTCGGTCGTCGATTTCTTTTTCGAACATCGGTTGCACGACCGGTCGTTTTTTGAGCCAAGCTCCGTAGCGCGCAGCGTAGGTTTCGGGGATGCCGATTCGTAGCGCTGCTAAACGAGCATTGCCGTCCACAAGATACTCCACCATAAATTTAAGAGTTTCTAGAGTGAGAATATTTTGATGAGCTTTAAGCTTAGTGGAAAATCCCATTTGTCGAAGTCTCACGGAACGCACCTTTCCGGTTGAATCACTAGGATAAAAGCCTACACGAATAATGAGGACTTCTCCACTTCTGTTTTGCCACGTGGCCAACTCCGCAGTATTCTAAGGTGGCATGAGTCTTTACGGAAAAATTCGCAGTTTATTCACCAAAGGACCGGCATCGAGCTCCCGCCGACTCAAAATTTGCGAATTAAATGCCGAAAATCTGTTTATTTCCCTGGAGTACTACGAGAACAATGACTTCGAAAATATTTCGGAAAGCCAGTGGCGCCAACTCGCACTTCCGCAACTTCGCCACAAACAAAAACCGCTGAGTAAAGTGTGGGGTTTGCACAATGCCATCTTGGACATCAATCCGGATATCCTGATGCTGATCGAAGTGGGCGGCAAAGAATCTCTGGATCACTTTAACCGTTATTTTCTTAAAGAGGCTTATAAGGTTCACTACATCGAAACTAATTCTAAGCGCGGAATCGATCTGGCATTTCTTCTTAAAAAAGATCTCGTCTACACCGCGAAAACAGTTTCCAATCGCGAAACTCCCGTAAAAATTCCACTTCTGCAGGGAACACGCTGGACCACGCGATTTTCGCGGGACGTGGTTGAACTGCATCTCTTTGAAAACTCTGAACTCAAACTTATTTTACTTTTGACTCACCTCAAATCCAAAATCAGCACGGAAACAGATTTCCAGGGACGTGATCTCCGCCGCGCCGAAGCTGAAGCTCTCGCAAATCTCTACGAAAATATTCGGAAAAAACATCCTGAGGTCGGTGTTGTGGTCGGGGGAGATTTTAATTCCGACCTTAAAAGTCCGGAGCTAGAGCTGATATTAAACACAGATCTCTCAGATTTTCACGACCTCCTCGAAAGCTCCGAAGAAAGCCGCATTTCGCTCGTGCACTTCGATTATCAGGGAAAAGCTCATCCCCAAACTCTCGATTATTTACTCGTCTCTCCCCATCTTAAAAACAAGGTCATCAAAGAAGAGTCTTACACCTACCGTTACAAGAGTTTTTACGATCTTCCTCACCCGCTCCCAACAACAGTTCACGAGCGCTATCATATGCCATCTGATCACTTCCCCTTAGTGGTGACTTTAGAAATTTAAAATGAATGTGAGATAGATCTCAACTTTATTTTGTGTTAGGGTGCTCGCTATGGATACCAAGAACTTCTCCTGGCTCGGTCAAAAAAAGTGGATAGCTCTGATTGTTGTGGTCTTGGTCATAGTATTGATTCGTATTTACGCGCATGGGTATCTGCTTAAGAAAACTCAAGAGTATTTGGCCACCTTTTCTCCGGTCTACTCAGGCCATATAGACGATTTAAAATTGCGCATTTTGCGTGGGTCTTATGGCTTTAAAAATTTAACTCTGACATTGCGAAAAAAACCTATTCGATTTCTCGAAGTCCAAGATATTGATGTCACCATCGACTGGGGCGAACTCTTTAAGGGAAATATTCGGACGGACATTCGCGCCGATCAACTCAAACTTCTTTATAGCGATTACGTCATCGATCAAATTTCCCAAGCGCCCCAGGAAAACGCGGAGCAAGCCAAATCCGCAGGCGAAACACTATTCCCGGTTTCCATTGAGAAGATCAATCTTGTGAATAGCACCATCGCCAGCGCCGACTTTTTCGGGGTCTCTGATCAACTGCCCGTAGTTGTGGAAGACCTCAACGCCGAAATCACGAACCTCACTCCGACTCCACCCCGACAAATATCCTACTATAAATTTGATGGGAAAATCGGTAAGACCTCTCCTCTCGAGATCTCGGGAAATTTTAATATGTTCAACTCTCCCGTAGATTGGAATGCCCGGGTCATGATCAAAGAATTTATCCTTAAGACAACCAATCCTTGGATGCTTCAAGCGGCCCCGCTTTCCTTTAAAAAAGGATCCTTAAGTATCTATTCGGAGGCCCAGTCGATCTCGGGAAAAATTAAAGGCTACGCGAAACCGTTTGTGAGCGATGCCGAATTTGTTGGGGATGATAAAGACTTTAAAGGATTTGATCAGTTGGGAATTGAAATTGGCTTAGCCGCCCTGAACATGTTTTTCCAAAACCCCGAAAATCAAACCGTGGCCACCAAAGTGGAGTTTTCCTATGAAGATCAAAAATTCGAATGGAACTTTTGGCAGGCTCTCAAAGGTTTGTTTAAAAACGGCTACAAAGAAAAGCTTTCCGAAGGTTTTGATAGCCCTGGCAAAAACAGCACCGTCGATTTCGGCAAATAATCTTTGATAATCCCTAGTTTTTCATTACGAAAATGTAATGTCGAAGTAGGGTGAGGGCAATAGTAATTTGCTAGTCTTCGAGTGTGACACCTTTTGCCTCGAAATCAGCCGCATGCAATCTCTTAGTTACAGGCCTAGTGATTACCCTTCTCTTCAATAGTCCGGCACTGTTGCTTCTAATTCACCATGCACCTCCTACTGCAAACATTAATAAATTATTTTTTATTTCGAGCTTTTTCGTTCTCTACAGTTTAGTCCTGCTGTCTCTCCTCCCTTTTTATATTTTCAATTTTCTCCGAACAGGATCCTTTTTCGTCTTATGCATCTCAGCCGCAACAACCTATTTTACGTACAAATTCGGAATTATTTTCGACGAAACCACAAGCCGCAGCATCTTCGAGACAACCTACGGGGAAGCGAGTCAGTACATGAATTGGAGGTTAGTGGCATGGCAATTCGTATTTATTTTTGCGGCTGGCTCTTACATTTCTCTATTTCGATGGGAAAAAGAGAATCTTTTAACTCGATTGTCTTTAAGTTTAAAAATTACTGCTTTGGCCACGATTGTTTTTACCTGTGTGGGCCTAACATTTTATAAGGATTACGCAACATTCCTAAGAAATAACCAACAGTTCAGACACTTGTTGCAACCCATCGGTCCGGTCTATCAGATAGCAAAATTTTTGAAATTAAAATACTTCCCCAAAACAATAACCTACACGCCTATCGGACTCGATGCTCATCGCAAAACCGGAACCAATCAGCGAGAGCGTTTAGTTGTTTTCGTTCTGGGAGAAACGGCGCGTTCGGATCACTTTAGTATTAACGGCTACATCGAAAATTTGACCACCCCGGAGTTACAGCAGTGGCCTATAGTGAGTTTACCAAGAGTTCAGGCCTGTGGTACGGCAACATCGATATCGGTCCCTTGCCTTTTCTCTAATCTTGGTAGAAGCAGATTTGAGTCCAGCCTAGCCGCATCCCGTGGAAATCTATTGGATGTGGCACTTCAGGCACACTATAAAGTCAGTTGGCTCGATAACAATACGGGCTGTCAGGGAGTTTGTAATCGAGTTGGAGAATCCAGTTTAGACAAATATAGAAGTGCGAAGATTTGCAAATCCGGAACTTGTTATGACGAAATATTAATAAAAGCTTTAAAAGAGATTGGACAAGATCATGAGGATCATTTTGTAGTTTTGCATATGTTAGGAAGTCATGGGCCCTCCTACCATTTACGATATCCCGAGGAGTTTAAGAAATTTAAGCCCTCATGTGACACTAACGAGCTGGGCCAATGTACTCGAGAACAGGTTAAAAATACTTACGATAATACCATCGCGTATACGGATCATATTCTTTCAGAAATCATTCGATATCTAGACTCTCTATCGGATCTTAAGGACACCGCTTTGATTTACGTTTCGGACCACGGAGAATCGTTAGGAGAAAATGGCCTCTATCTTCACTCCCTCCCCTATTTTATGGCACCCAAAGAACAAAAAAGCGTACCGATGATTTTTTGGTTTTCTCCGAACCTAAGAAAAAGCAAACAAACTGGAGCGCTAGCTCTAAAATCGCCAGGATTGTGCCAATATACCCATGACAACATATTCTCGACCACCCTCGATATACTAGATATACAGACCGATATTTACCAACCCGACCTCGATTTATTAAAAATCGATCCCCAATTTTGTAGTTCGCAAAACTAAAATTTAGGATGATTGCTGCACAGAACTCTTCTCTAAAACACGCTTGTAAAATACATACCCAATCCTCCGGGCACAAGCATCGGGGCAATGTAATAGGTGGTCGACTGGCCGGAAACTCTTTGCTCTTGATTCTCCTGATCTAGGTAATAAATTCCAAGACCATACATTATTCCAACTGTTGCACCCATTGTGACATCATGAAGAAAATGTTTATTATCATTAATGCGACTAAATCCCACAAAGGTAGCGAAAGTATATGCAGGAACCGACCAATACCATTTGTGATTCATTCCGATGATAGAGGCAAATGCAAATGCAGTTGTGGTATGTCCTGACGGAAAGGAATTTCTTCCGACTTTATTTGGACGAGTTTCGGGAATCAACTCTTTGATGACATTCGTAAATAGACCTGAGTAAAGTGAAGCTCGAAACATTTGAGACGCAAATCTTTGATAATCTTTGTCGTCAGTCCACAGATAAGCCGCGTACATACCACCAGCGTAAAGAGCATTAGGCACCAACTGTCCACCATAATCTCCATAAAGCGCGTAATCTCCGAGCGGTTTATGTTCGTTTGTTTCCTTCTGCAACCCCAGAATGATATCGTCTTTAAAAAAAATATAAAAGAATCCTGTAGTTGCTAAACCTAAATGAAAGTAGTGCTTTGCCTCGGTAGTGAAGGGGCTTATTGCATCTTTCTTCGCGGCCTGAAAAAGATTTTCACCGAAGGAGTTATTGACCAAAAGAATAAGAGCTAAAAAAAATTGACTCATGACTAGAAACTCCTTAGCAATCCGACAGCAAACCCAATTGATGTATAATCCGGATATCTATATTCTTTCCCGCTCACTTGGTCTTGAACAAAAAAATCACCGAGATAATACTTTCTAATTTGAATGGATGTTTGCAAGTCCCAATTCTCGCTCACCTCCCAGTTGACGCCACTAAAAGCAAAGATCATTAAACCCAAAGATGTTGAACTTTGGACACGAAAGTCCTGGGCGGACTGAGTTTGGCCCGACAACTTTTGAGCGTGAATACTAAAAGCTCCGATGCGAGCCCCCAAAACCCACTTGAGTGCCGAATACAGTTCTTGATGCCGAGTAAAGCCCGTTTCAAGATAGTATTTGGTCACTTGGACATCGCTTGTGGATTGAGGCGTATTCGATATACCAAGATATTGAAGCGGATCTTTGAGGTCATGAAATTGAGCCCCCAAAGACACATCATAGTACCACTGGTAGGGTGATTCTGTGGGTAAAATACGCAGAAAATCAACAGTACTCATGTACTCGAGAGCGACTGCGGAAGTGTCATGGGTTACAATTCCATTGGAACCATTGATACTGTAGTTGCCCCCGAAATAACTTGGTTTAAAATCGGCAAGACTCGGCGAACTCCAGGCGCAGAGTAAAAGCAAAAAAAATAAATGGGCTCCTAGTAAGGTCTTAGATTGGATCATCCCGTGCATAATTCCTCGACTTTTAAATTCTCACTTGAGTCTTAAGATTGTCATGGTCCCTTAGAAAGTAAAAAAAGTAAAGTTTTTCAACCGGGTGGCTTACCCTAGCTCGTCCTTAAAAACTGACCAAAAGCTTTGTCATCATTATCCCTTGTTCATACATGGGCATGACGGACCAGGAGTACTTTTGGGCATCCTTTTCTCCAGAGAGTTTCTTTTTTCCTAAGCGAGCAGCTGTTTTTCCACAGACGTAGCCCATCGCAATGCCCAACGGGTAGTCACTCGCCCAGTGAACTCCATTATTGACCATTTGAAATCCAAGGAGAGATAACCAAGTGACCTCCAACGGGCGCAGCCAATATTCATGCTCCGGATAGTTTTCAATGAGTACAGTAAAAGTGACCGTCGCAGTCATGATGTGACCACTAGGCATAGCGTCATACTTCGGAGTATTTGAACCATATTCGGAAATGCTCGGAAAAGGTCTCCAGGCGCCACGCTCCTCCGTCTTTACAAAAGGACTCTCACGACCGGTGGACCTTTTTATGATTTGGCTAAAAAATGTCGAGATCGCCATTCCGTGAACGAGCTGAAGACCTGTATTATAGGGGCGGTGGTTGTCAGAAAAATATCCATAACCGATCAAAGACCCTGCGATAGCGAAATGAGTAATACCATCTCCTAGAAAATAGAGCGCAGCGCCCGTATCCGCCGGAGTTCGAAGAGGCCATGGCCCAATTTTTACTAACTCTCGAGTTTGATCTTCATTACCTAGTCCCCACTTTCGACCCTTCATCTTTACATCTTCGTAGATATCTTCGTCATACTTATAGAGCAGAGCAGTTGAAGTAATGATCAACCCCCAATAGGGGATACTTTTCCTACTGAACCCCATCTTTAAAGATTCCCAGCCGGTCGTTGGTAGCTCGGTAACCACCGATAATAACCCAATTTTTTCTGGACCAGAGTTGTCCACGTCTGATAGGGGAGCAACCTGTGAGGCCTCCGGATCCGCAACTTGCCCCCAACTTCGATGGTAAACGACGAAGACCATTAATGCTAAAACGAAAACTTTCATATTTATTCCTGCTCGACAAAGCTGATGCACTGTCCCCTATATGTCTTTAAAAATGAGAATATCCCCAGGAACTTACACCGGTATTGCGAATACATTAAATTTTTGTAACTAAACTCTTTTTGGACCAATGTCTCTAATGTGATAAGCTCGCAATATGAACATCATCGTCGTCGAAGATGACCACAAAATATCTGATTTTGTTTCAAACGGACTCCGACAAGAGGGGCATCAAGTGGATACGGCCTTCGATGGCATTGCGGGACTCGAACTACTCCGACGCAAAGAATATGATCTTATAATTCTAGACCTAATGCTTCCGCAACTCGATGGGCTTTCCGTGCTAAAAGTTCTCAAATCTGAGAACATAACACCGCCAGTGTTGATTTTAAGTGCTAAACAGTCTGTTGATGACAAAGTTAAAGGCTTGAACATGGGAGCTGACGATTACCTTGTAAAGCCCTTCTCTTTTGCTGAGCTCATGGCAAGAATCAACGCCGTTTCGAGAAGATCCTCAGAGCCTACAAGAGAAACTCAGTACCTTCAGATGGCCGATCTCGTGCTAGATCGCTTGACTAGAAAAGTGACGGTTGCGGGAAAGTCCGTTGAACTCCAGACGAAGGAATTTTCACTGCTTGAACTGTTTCTAAAAAATACTGAAAGAGTTCTTTCGAAAAACATGATTCTCGACCGAGTATGGAACATCGACTTTGATCCGCAAACAAACGTCGTAGATGTTCTCGTTTGTCGACTGCGAAACAAACTTGAGCGCGCGTCAGGTAAACGCTACATTACTACGGTTCGAGGCATGGGTTATGTATTAAATAAGGAAGATCCCAATTAAAAGAACACTGAGTCGCGCACTCGCCGTTAATTTCATGATGACCATGTTAATCTGTAATCTTTTGATTACAGCAAGTCTTTTTTTTCTTTTAAAGATTGAGCTCGCGAAACGGGACAAGGATATTGCAATTATTAGATCCAACGAAGTCGCTGATTTACTCGAACTCCACGGACCCGAATTCTTTAGGTCTGGCAAGGCGTCGAACCGATTGCTCAATTACAATCGTCTTTTGATCGTTATCGTTGATAGCAATGGAATCTCTCTTTTTGAGAAATTCCCCGGCGACCTCAAAAACTTTGATAAATTTAACACCGAGAAAACAATCCAGGAGTCTTTAAGTAAGCTGGGCTCTTACACAGTGAGGCCAAAAAATCCAATAGAAGAAACAATAGAGATTTATTCACAGAGACTAGAACCTTATAGATTGGCTGTGGGTTTTGATACCGATTCCTCCGAAGATTTTGCAAATCTTTATTTCATCTCTTCTCTTGTCTTGGTTACTCTCACCGCCTCAGGAAGTGCCATCTACGCTTACTTTTTTGCAATCAGAAAATTAAAGCCAATCAATCAGTTAATTGATACGGTCAAGAGCATACGTATGGGCAACCTTTTTACAATTCCGCCCGCCGCCGACTCCAAGTATGAGCTTAATGAACTTACTCGTTTATTTAACGACATGATCCTGCACATACAAAAGCTGATTACATCTCTTCAAAGCTCGATCGATGCTATTGCTCATGACCTCCGGACTCCCATCACGCATTTCTCTCTCAAACTAGAGTCTCTGATAAACAATGACCAACAAATCAGTAAGGAAACGGTCGGCGAGCTCCTCGAAGAGATCCATGGGATCAGTAATTTAGTGAATACTCTTCTTGAAATCACCGAAGCCGACTCCAAAAGTTTAAATCTAAAAAAGGATGTTTGTCAGTTACGTCCCATAATTCAAGAGTGTATAGATATTTACGAATACATTCTTGAGGATCGAATTTCCCATATTGAACTCGTCTGCCATGACACGATCACCATATGGGCAGACCGCAACAGACTCAAGCGAGTCTTTGCAAATTTAATCGATAATGCAATCAAGTTTAGCGATAATCACCTTTCGATTCGAATTCTATGTTCTGAAACAAACCAACAAATAATCATCACCGTCGAAGACAAGGGCGTGGGCATCTCTAACGAGGATATTTCTAAAATTTGGCAGAGGCTCTATCGGGCTGACCCGAGTCGAACCTCTGGTGGCATGGGCTTGGGATTAAGTTTCGTCAAATCAATAATTGATGCTCATGGTTGGAGTATTGAGGTTGAAAGCAGGCTCCGTCATGGCTCTAAGTTTAGAATAATTGTGCCAATTGAACCCAATCAGGTGTAAAACAAGACTGAAATGGCCATCTCGACTCAACTTTATAGATTTAAGATCGAACTTGCGGACATTCCGCGAGCCGTTTACGAGACTCTTGATTTTCGCGTCGCTCAGCATCCTTCGGAGTCCATGGACTTTTTGTTGTCTCGAGTGATTGCCTACGCCTTAAATTTTCAGGAGGGCCTGAGTTTTTCGGCAGAAGGTCTTCACAACCCCGATGATCCGTGCTTGAGCCTTGCTGATCCCTTCGGAGGGCAGCAATTGTGGATTGAAATCGGAAATCCGAGCGCGCGCAAACTTCATAAAGCATCCAAAGTTTCTAATACAGTGAAGGTTTACACCTACAAAAATCCAAAGCTCTTGGTTCAAGAGATTCAAGCCAATAACGTCCACCGCGCCGACGACATTGAAATCTATGCTTTACCGCCAGAATTTTTAGAAAGGCTTTCGCATCTCGTAAGCCGAGAGTCGAAGTGGATGCTCACTTATAACGACAATTCGTTGATGATTGTTTGTGGCGAAGAGACTCTGGAATGCGAACTCAGCAAAATCTGATATTCTCAGAACTCGACGCTTTCGAAAGTCTCGCGCTCACTTTGGTCTTAAATAAAAAAGGCGCGGGGCTAAAACAGCCGCGCGCCCTATGAAGATTGAACTTCGTAATCAAAGATCTATTTAAGATGCTTGCTTACATGTTTAGTCATTTCAAACATGTCGACTTTAGATTTGCCACCGAAAACGGGCTTAAGCTTGTCATCAGCTAAGATCATTCTCTTATTTTTAGGATCTTGAAGACCTTGCTTCTTGATGTATTTCCACATTCTCTTAACAACTTCAGTGCGAGAAAGCATTCCAGCACCGATAACAGTCGCTAGAACAGCGCTGACGGCCAACGGCTTCATGAAAGCGGCGTTAGGTTTACGAGCTGATTTTGCTTTTTTAACAGTTGCTTTTTTAGGAGCTGCTTTTTTTGCAGTTGCCTTTTTCGCTGTTTTTTTCTTCTTTGCTTTTGCCATTATGATCTCCTCATTGAGCGTTGAAATTTAGGCTCAGGAGAAAATCATTACTTCGATCACAACTCTTGTCTATGAGATTCTTAGTTTTTCGACTCGACGACTCTAAATCCACACTCGACTCGCTCGTTGTGCTCAATCCGTAAGCCATTTCCCTCGAGAAAACGACTAAATCGTCTCTCGAAGACCCAATTTCTCAAGCATTTGCTGGATGGGAGAGGCCTTCGTCGACGCCGACTTTCCTTGAAGCACCGGTCCCGACGGCGTTTGTCTCAGATAAATGGTTCTGGTGTGATAGACCTCTAGACCGGATCGATGGCCCACACTCAGCACCGCCGAGCCGGAAAGCTCAGTGGTCAGAAGCGACATCATACGGTCTTGATTTTTATCATCAAGGGCCGAAGTCGCCTCATCGAGAAAAATCCATTGAGGTCGATGAAGTAAAAGTCGCGCGAAAGCGAGCCGCTGCTGCTGCCCCAGACTCATGTGTTCATCCCAGCGAGCCACTTCGTTTAAAAGTGGAATAAAAGCTTCGAGATTCACCTGAGCCAAAATACTTTCGATTTTGTCCTGATCCCATTTCTGATTTCCATGGGGATAAGTGATTGCGTCCTTCAGTGAACCGAGAGGAATGTACGGCTTTTGCGGTAGAAACATCATTTCGTTTTTTGGCGGAATGTGAATTTTTCCCGAGCCCCAAGGCCATAAACCTCCCACAGCTCGGAGGAGTGTGCTCTTCCCGGAACCTGACTCTCCCGTGAGGAGCACTCTTTCTCCAGGAAGAATCTCAACGGACGCGTCTTCGATCACGACGTGGCCATCATGGAGGGTCACGTGCGTCTTTTCAAAACGTAAATTGCCTTCGCTATGGGGAATCAATTCGATGGTCTCACCGTCTTGTTCAAAGTTGTCGATGGCGTTAATAGCATGCTCAAAATCAGCCACTCGGTGCAGCACTGCCCGCCAGTCTGCGATGCGATTAAAGTTTTCGACGAACCATCTCAGGGAGTGCTGGACCTGATTAAAAGCACCGACGACCATCATGAGTCCACCAAAATCCAGTCGACCTCGCATGTACCCCGGAAGGGCCACGAGCACTGGGAGCATTATCGTTAGATAACCATGCCCACAAGCCACCCACGTTAACCTGGCGTTGGCAAAGGAGAGGGAACGCAGAGTTTCTAATACGCTCTCGAGTTTGCGACCGATAATTTTCCGTTCATCTCTTTCACCGGCGTAAAACGCCACACTCTCGGCGTTGTCGTTGACGCGAACCAGAGAATAGCGAAGATTCCCTTCGTGGGCGTAGCGGCTTTCGTTGAGTGGAATCAAAGGCGCACCGGCCTTAGCCGCAAGCCAGGAACCCACTCCCGCGTAAAGGATGGCAAACCAAACCATATATCCCGGTATCTCTAAAGAAGTTCCCCAGATATGAAGCGGAATATCCGACGATAACAACCACAGTACACCGACAAAACTCACAAGCATCAGCGCCGAGCGAAGGGCGCCGATCGCCAGCTCCCCCGACATATCAGTAAACAAACGCACATCCTCTTGGATGCGCTGATCGGGATTAAAATGTCTCTCTCCCGTGATATTTAATCGGTAGGCGTGACCCGGCTTCATCCAACGATCGAGGAAATGATTGGTGAGCCATTGCCGAACCTTAATCTTCGTCCGTTCCACAAGCCAGTTTTGTGCGACAACTAAAGCCAGAATCGAAGCAATAATCACAAGGAAAAACATCGCCTGACGAAACACTTCCGGCAGATTTTTTTGTTCGATGCCCCGGTAAAAAGCGCCCTGCCATATATTCATTCGAATTTCCGCAAAAACATTCAAAACTAGAATGACAAATGCACTGGACGTCAGGAGTACAATCCGACGAAAATCTTTCGAGCGAAACATTTTGTGAAAAATATCGTGAAGCTCACTAAAAACTCCGCTCTGTTGCGGTGGTCTTAGCGATTTGTTCGAAAGTAAGGCCTCTGCCGGTGGTCGACTGAGAGCCGATTCTGCACCTCGATTGACGTCCTCAATGGAGGAAACGTCCCCTACCTTACCTGAAAACGATACAGCGTGTTCACGATCCACGAATGCCTCCCAGCTGCGGGTCTGTTTGTTTCTCTGTTGGCTTTTCTGGCGAAAGCTCGCCCAGTTTGACTAAATTTGCGAATAATCCGTTTTGATTTTTTAAAGATTCAAAGGTTCCTGACTCGACAATGCGCCCCTGATCAAACACGAGAATCAAATCGGCCGAAATCACTGTCGACAATCGATGAGCAATGATAAAGGTGGTCTTCTCCTGCACTTTCAGATTGGAGATCGCGTTTTGAATGCGACGTTCGGTCTGGTTATCGAGTGCGCTTGTGGCTTCGTCGAATATGAGAATCGGAGCGTTCTTTAAGATCGCTCGAGCAATGGCGATGCGCTGTCGCTCTCCACCGGAGAGAGCCGAGCCTCGTTCTCCAATGACAAAGTCGTAACCACCCTCTTTTTTCAGAATAAACTCGTGAGCATCCGCTTGCCGTGCGGCCTCGTGCACTTCGGCTTCTGTGGCGTTGGGACGACCGATGCGAATGTTTTCAGAGATCGATCGATTAAACAGGCCGGACTCCTGGAATACCGTTGCGATGTTGTCGCGAAGACTCTTAAGAGTGAATGCACGAATGTCCTCTCCGTCTAAAAGGATCACACCGTCTTGGGGATCAAAAAGCCTTTGTAAAAGCGCTAAGGAAGTCGTCTTTCCTGACCCTGACGGACCCACAAGCGCTACGGTTTGTCCCGCCTTCACATGAAAATTAAGATCGTAAACTCCAAGGCCACTCTTCTGATCCTGATCTTTGTTTTTATACTGATAACCGACGTTAAAAAAAGTGATCTCTCCTTTAACGTGAGTCGCCGGTTTGGCATTAGGAGTTTCTAGTGCGCCGTCATCGTAATCCATCAAACGGAAGAAATTTTGTAACGCCGGTGTCTCCGCAATGGTCCGCGAAATAAAGCCTGAGATCTGCTCTAATTTCCCGATCAGCAAAATCGAAAAACTCACAAACGCGACAACTTGACCCACCGTCAGTTCGCCTCTTTTCACGAGCCACGAACCTAGAATAAGAATAGTGACCATGGTAAGTGTGGAGGAGATGCGAGTAATGATGGATAAAATTCCCCACCAGGTCAGCACAGGATACTGAACGGACAACACTTGAGCCGTCATTCTTTGCAAATCATGAATCTCATCCATTAATCGCGCGTAGCTCTGCACGACCGAGACGTTTCCAATCACATCCCCCACTCTCGCAAATAGGTTTTGGTGATAGGAGGATATTTGTTCTTGCCGTGAGTGCGTTTTTTTCACAATCTTATAATTGGCAACTCCATAGATCAGAGCCAAAAGAAACAAAACACACGACATCCGCCAGTCCATTGAAATCGCGATCGGGATTAAAAATATCACCCCGATGACCGAAGCCAAATGATCCCGTACAAATGAGAGCCACACGTGAAACAATTGATCCGTTCCCGAGAGAATAGCGTGGACCACACGTCCAGAACCTTGCGAGGAGTGATAACTCATCGGAAGCGCAATCACGCGCTCAAAAATCCGATCGAGCATCCCGAGCCGCTGGCGGTGGGCCATTCGATCACTCATCACGGCCAAAAAAACACTTGTAAAAATGTTGATGATTCCTAATCCTCCCCACAGCATGAGCACGCGAAAGGTATTTTTTTGAGTGGAGAGTGAATCGATCGTGCGACCGAACAGAACAGGCTCGAAGGCCTGAATCAGTCCAACAAAAAGGCTCGAGATCACTAACGCTAAAGTCATTTTTTTTTCGTACCTCCAAAGAATGCCTAGGGCTCGAGCATAAGTCCTTACGAATCCCATGAGTGCCTCACTGTATTCCATGCAAAGTCCAACGCACAGAAATGCCCCTTCCTCGGGGGAATTTCTGACCGAAAAATAAAGTGGTTTTGTATGAGGATGTCTCTATTGGCGAAATATCGCTTGCGCATTCGCAGCAGCTCCTTGCAAAGATAAGTTATTGCTAACATTGTGCCTAAATTGGTTATTTTGCGAGAGTTTTTTCCATGTAAGAAGTACCTGGTATCGGATTCCATCGGTACGCAGGAATCACTTGGAACCCCAGAGATTTGTACATAGAAATAGCACTCACCATGCTGGGAACCGTGTCGAGTCGCATTTTTTTATAATTTCTGCTCTGAGCGGCCTGAATGACAGCCTCGGCCAGTTGGCGGCCGATTCCTTGCCCTTGAAAAGACGGTCGAACATACAGTCTTTTCATTTCACAAATATTTTCTTCCAATGGTCGGAGGGCAACACACCCCGCCGCAACCCCTTTCGAAAAGGCGAGGAGAAGGACTCCTCGAGGCGCGGCATATTCGCCCGGCAAGTTCTCGAGCTCCTCTGAGAAGCCTTGAAACGACAAATCAAAATCTAACGACTGAGCATATTCTAAAAATAATTCGTGGAGGAGCGGGAGCTGAGTGTGTTCGACTTCGGAAATCATCGGCAGAATTAACCACGATTTGTCTAAAAATAAAACCTCAAGCTTAAGAATTGCAGAGAGATCAGCACAGATGCGAGGAACGTTTATGATCGGTCTAAGGCCGTCATTCTTTATAATAATTATAGGACTGCTCATTTCGCTGACAATTGTTGGTGAAGCGCAGGAGTTTCAGTGCAATGAACTTTTCTCCAAAGATCGGCACTCGCAGCTTTACGTCAAGTCGGTAGAAGCCCGGGGCGCCTCTCGCCTCTACGCTTACTTGACGGCGGGAAATATCGAAAAAATTTTCACCCACAATTACGAGCGCGGGAAGGCTTATCAATACGGAGCGAAAGCTGTGGTCGTAAGTCTCCCTGGCAAATCACCCCTCGTTTATTTTTTCGCAACGGGGGAAGGAACGCTTTCGTGGTCTATACATCACTTGTCTGCGGTGGAAACGGCATTAGGATTATCGCGAAGCTTCGATTTGCGCAGTCAAATCCCCTTAGATCAACTCCCTTTTGTCCAAGGTTACGAATTCACGGCGGAGAAATGGAGAGGACAATGGCGAATCGTCAAACTTTCCATCCAATCCCAAATCACCACCCTTAAATTAAATCGATTTTTAAAACCTGATCTTCGATTGGAGCAGGAGCTCCTCGATCTTTTGATTTCGCGAATAGATCCTTCGCTGATTCAGTTTACAACGCCTCAAGTGGAATTGATCGGCACTCGTTGATCACATCTCGACGCACCTGAATGGCCTTCAATGAGCTCGGATCTATCGGGCCAGCATCCATTTCATAGACTTTCGCCAATGTATCCATGGGATCTTTCGGAAGAGGTTCCTTCAATTTTTTGAGGATGAGGCACGCCAGGAAAAACGGCATATCTTTCGAAGTCTCTTTGGCGCAAGGTGATCGCGCGATGGGCATAAAACATTCGAGTATCATCTTCCGTTGAAAAACTCAAATCGATCACGCCCTGTTTTTTAAAAACCAGTTGTTCCATTTTTCGGAGAAACTGGCTCGGCCGGGAAACTCTGCCAACGTCTCCGAGGCTGAGATTAAACGATAGAGTTTGGAATAATCAAACTGACGAGCGTGAACAGACTGTCCTAAAATGAGACAAAGAATAAACATCAAACTTTGAAGGCGCATACGGCTCACCTTGCAGGAGCAGTGCCCAATTGCATCTCCATCTATTTCCTCAAAGGCTCGTTTCAGATTGAGACGGTTGCCAAAAACAGAGCCATGTGTCAGTCGTGTAGCCAAAAATTGTCACAGCAACGTTGCCAAATAGAAATGAATGACCCTGTAGACATTTTATAAGTGGCACTCCTATTGCTCATGTATCCTTCCGGAGACCCTTATTATTTTTTGGAGGAATTCATGTTTACTCAATTAGGCAGTATGTTTCATCAAGGTGGCTTTTGGATGTTCCCTATCATGGCCGTTCAGATTTTTTCTGTAGCGATCATCATAGAGCGTATCGTAGCTCTTTACTTCCGTCGCTCCGCCGACGCCCGCGAAATGGTTCAAGCTTTCGAAGGGGACATTAAGAGCGGAAATATCGAAAAAATCGTTTCTAAAGCCGAAAAATTCGGCCACAAGCCTCTCGCCACCATCGCTCAAATCGGTGTTCAATCGACGATCGACTTCGGTGGACGCGAAGAACTCCAACTGAAAATGGACGAAGTTCTGATCGAAGAGTCTGGCCGCGTGGATCAACGCTTAGGCTTCCTCTCTATGCTCGCAAACGTCGCTACATTATTAGGTCTACTTGGTACAATCGTTGGTCTTATTAAATCCTTCACATCCATTGCTAACGCCACTGCGGTTGAAAAAGCTCGAATCCTTGCAGAAGGAATCGGCGAGGCGATGAACGCCACGGCTTACGGTCTTATCGTTGCGGTTCCTGCTCTTGTGGCTTACTCAATTCTTCAGAACAGAGCCAATGCTTTAACTGACGATCTTCATAAAGCCGCTCTTCGCATGTACATCTGGTTAGGTTTTAACGTAGAGAACGTGGCCACTAAGAAAACTCGCTCTCGCTAATTGCGAGAGCCCTAGACTTACAACTGACTTGAGGGGATTTTATGATCAGCACGCAAAACGGTAAATCAAAAAGCCTAGACTTCGAACTCAACCTTGTTCCATTCATTGATATGTTGTCGGCGTGCTTATGCTTCCTGCTCCTCACTGCCATCTGGACTTACGTCGGAACAATGAACACGCAACAGGCCGTTGGTGCAGAGAGCACTGCCGGTAAAAATCCTCCTTCTGTTGTGGTGCAATTAGACCCCGACAACTCCGTAGAATTACAACTCAAAGACGTTAAAACCGACCAGCGCAAATTTGCCATCGCCGCCTCTGGTGGTAAGATCGACTGGAAACGCGTCGAAGCTTCTATCTTATCTATTAAAAATGCCCATCCCGAAATCAAAACATCCGTGGTGTTAACTCGCCCGAATGTCACTTACGGCCACACCATCAAAATGATCGACTCGCTCAAATCCGCGAAGATCACCGATGTTGGCGTATCACCGATGTGAGGACTTTATGAAAAATACTTTTGCCACCTCTCACCTTTCATCGCCACTTAAAGAAGGTTCACGCCTTCGCCCTCACCGCTCCAAAGGGAAAAAGTCCATTAACGTGGGCTTAATGTTAACTTCTCTCGTAGACGCTTTTACTTTGATGGTGATCTATCTGATTATGAATAGCTCCGATGTGGAGCAGTTCGATTTAAAAGAAGGAGTTATGATTCCTACTGCGGCTCACTCCGAAAAATTAGACTCCTCTCCCGTCGTTCTCTTTAAAGACAATGGCTTTTACATCGACGATAAATTGGTCGCCAACGACCAACTCAAAGCGGCCCTTGAAAAACTTAAAATTAAATCGGAATCCATTTTTAAAGGTGGAGACTCCGCCATTGTTGTGCAAGCCG
Source organism: Bdellovibrionales bacterium (assembly GCA_019750295.1). Taxonomy (NCBI): domain Bacteria; kingdom Pseudomonadati; phylum Bdellovibrionota; class Bdellovibrionia; order Bdellovibrionales; species Bdellovibrionales bacterium. Next base: position 27,367 of record JAIEOS010000026.1, read on the forward strand.
ACGAAAAAGTGGGATTTGAAAAACTTCAGCCTCTTTTAATAGCTTCATCTTACGCTGGAATTAAACAAGTTAAATTCGCAGTACTTGTTGAGGAATAAGCCATGTCGACAAACCGGACTTCAATTTTTACCTTCATCCCCACAGTGCTCGTCACTGTCCTCGTTTCGGCTCCGGTGTTCGCGGCGAAGATGGATTTATCGACCCACTCCGCGATGATTGATCGCCTCAAGATGGTGATTAAAAGCATCGATAAATCCGACGCCTCTTCGATTCCCTCATCTCTCCGTCTTGCCGATCTTTTGGCCGAGCGTTCGCGCTTAAAAGCTCTTGCCGAGGGCGAACAAAACTGTAACAATTGCCTCAACGCTGTGGCCGATCGCAAAGAAGCGATCTCTCTTTATAACGAAGTCATTCCTCGCCTCACCGATAACGAACAGCGCAGCCAAAGTCTCCTCCAAAAAGCTCATTTGCTCTTTGCCACCGGGGATTTCGCGGCGACCGAAAAAGTTTATAAACTAATGACGTCCGAAGGCTTATCCAAACACACTCCGATCGTTTTAGGACAAGCCCATGCCTCTTTCGGCGATGTTTACTTTCAAACAGCAAAATATAAAGAAGCGATGTCCGAGTACGAAAAAGCTCTCAAAATCGAGCAAACTCCCCAGCGTGGACTTGTGTACTACCGTTTATCTTGGTGCTTATTCAATTTAAACCAGACCAATAAAGCGATCAGCATCATGGAGCGCGTTCTTCAATCCAAAGAACTCACTCGCATGGAAACCTCCGAAGGCGCGATCGAAGATGATTCTTTTAAAGCCGATGTCTCTAAAGATCTCGCTTCGTTTTATGCCCGCACCACCGTCAATAAAGAAAAAATTAAAAATCTTCTCAATCTCAGCCCCGACGCCCGCAAACAAGCCAATCTCTACCATTTAGCTCAAGAGACCGACCGCCTCGGTAAAAAGAAGGAAGCGGCTCTCGTATGGGTGGTTTACCTCGAGATGAACCAGAAAGATCAAACCGCTCTTGAAGCCCAAATTCGTTTGATGAAGTTAAAGCACGACATGGGTGACAACAAAGGAGCTCTCGCTACGTTCCGTAACATTATGGATCTATGGAAAGAGCCCGGCTGCGGCGAAACCTGCGGCGCTTTACGCACGGACATTAAAAACCTCATCGTCTCTTGGAACCGCGAAGAAAAAACAAAACTCACCAGCGACCTCGTTGTCGCCTACGCTCTCTATGTGCAACTTTTCCCCGACGATTTCGAAATGTTAAACTGGGGCGCAGACGTTGCTAAACAAAGAAAAGACTATCGCCAAGCCTACGAATTTTACCGCCAAGGTGCAGAGATTTCTCATCAATGCATAAAAAAGTGCAAAGATGAAGGGCAAAAGAAGCTCGCCTTCACCGCCCAAGAGGGCGCTTTGATCGGCGAAATCGATATGGCCGAAACTGCAAAATTCTCTGAACTTCGCCTCGCCGCCTACGATCACTATCTCGCATTAAATCCTACAGGCCCTCGCGAATTCGAAGTTCGTTATCAAAAAGCTCAGGTCGAATTCGAAAGAAAAGACTACCCGAAAGCGGCTCCCATGTTCCGAAGCTTAGCTCTGGAGAAGAACTCAAACACTCAATTAAAAACAGCTGCAGCCTCCATGTCCATCGACGCTCTCACGGAGATCAAAGACTTCGCAAAAGTGGAGCAATGGAGTGCTGAATACGCAAAAACCTTCCCCGCTTCGGCCCAAAAATTCAATCTCATTCATCGAAAAACCGTTCTTAACGGCGTCGCTTCAAAAATTAACAATAAAGAGGCGGACGAACGAGAATTTGCCCGACTCAATACCATCTCTCTTGATGGCGCTACGGCTCAAGATAAAATCTCTCTTTATAAGAGCAAATATTTATTAGCGGTCAAGCTTCGAAACTTCCCTGAATCTAAAAAAGCCAATCTCAATTTGCTGGCGCTCAAAGAATTATCTGCTGACGACCGCCACGACGCCGAAATCAATCAGATCTGGCTTGCAGAGCTCGAACTCGATTTCGCTACTGCTTATAAACTGAGCCTCAAACAATCCGGAAAATTGACAGCGGATCGTCTCGTCCGACTCGCCTACCTTGCCGAACTTGCCGGTGTAGATCCCTCGAAACATGAGGACGCTTTCTTGAAAATCAGCCAGAATCCTTCACTGCGCTCGACCGTCATTGCCCATAAAGTTCAAAGAAGTAAAAATCCCGAAGCGACTTTAAAGTCCTTCTCGAAGGAACTCGCTCGCTCTCCAGAGGTATTTGCTCGCCTCGCTCTTGAAGTGTCGGCGCGCACGAACAGCATCCGCATCCTGGAGCACGCCTACACCTTCCCGTCGGTTCAAAAATCAACGACGGGTTCGATCATCGGGCGATTACTTGTCTACAACCCTCTCAATATCGAAATCATGAAGCTCCAAAAATCGAAACTCGACGCTCGCAGTGACGCTAAACTTAAAAAATCACTTCAAGACCGTCTCACAGCTCTGGCTCGCGTCGAAAAATTCGCCTCCGCCGCAATTTCTAAAAAAGACCTCGTGCTCCAAGCCATTACTCTAGATACTCTAATGAACGAAAATGCTCGCTTGTCTGAAGACATCAAACGCTTACCGACTCCCAAGGGCTTAACTGGCGTCAACAAAGACAAATACGAATCCCTCATCGCTGCACAAGCCGCTCCCTACGCCACTCGCGCTAACCAAGTCTCTAGGAAGCTTTCTGATCTGTGGAAAGATGATTCTTGGAGTGAAACTTTGGCGCAAAACTATATGGACGCTCGTAAAGAGTATAAACCAGCTCTCCGTGCAGATATCGTTCAACTCAGCGTTCATGCTCCCACGAGCTCAAAAGCTTTCTTGAGCGCAGCCCTGACTGGAAAACATTCTGATCCAAGTGCTCATAAAATCGCAGATGCAAGAAAAGCTGTAAAAAAGAATCCTTTCGACAACGAGCCGGTCGAAGCTCTCAAAGAACTTGAAAACATGCGTGGAAACGATATCGCGGTCGCCCACTTAGATGCACGTCTCGCGAAAATGAAGGGACTTTAATATGAAGGCCTTATTGATCCTGGTGCTTTTTATAAGCTCCACAATCTCTATAACCCCCAACGCTCTCGCAGGAACTGTCTCAAAATCGAACAGCAAGAAAAACGCGAAGGCGACAAAAAAAGTCACAGCCGAAGCCAAAAGTAGCAATTTAGGAACCTCTTTCTCCTTCGACCCGGCCTCAGTACGCGGTAAATACAAGATAGCTAGCCAGGGAATTGCAACGGTAGAAGACGAGAAGTTGATTGATGATTTATTAGGTGTTCGTAAAAGCTTTAAAGATCGTGAAGATCAAGAATTGTCGAGACGGTAATTATGGGTACATTAGCATTACAAAACCGTAAAAAAGAAGTGGTTCGATCCTTCCGCTACAATGGCAATGCTTTGACGCTCGTTATGCGTCAGGATCAAAACCGCATTGAGGCCATGCAGTCCACTGCCGCTCTCGATGAACAAAACATCCCTTACTCTATTATTCTAGAAACGACAGTGGATGAAGTTCGTAAAAAATCAATCTCTTTAGGCCAGTACGGCTATATTTCTTTTTCTGATGATCTTTCTAAAGTTGCACCTTCGTTTCAACTCGCTAAAGACGAAGAAGTTCTTAAGCGCTCTCTCAAAATGTCGGCGATTGTTCACGTTTCTCTCCTTGTTTTCTTAAGCCTCGTCAGTTTTATCGCTAACAAATACTTTACTGAAGAAAAACCACAAGAAGTCGTTACAATCAATATCGCCCCTCCTCCTGTAGAAGTTGCTCAACCTCAAAAACAAGTGAAAACCGTTCAGGTTTCCGAAAAGAAAATCGAAAAGAAAAAATATACTCCTAAGCCAGTGGTCGCTCAAAAAACAACTCCTAAGCCTCAGCCTAAAAAAGTTGTTATCGCTAAAAACATTCCTGTGAAGAAGAATATCCCGATGAACAATGGACCTAAGATCGAACAGATGGGTGCATTAAGTGCACTCTCTGCTGTATCTAAAACCAACAAATCTAGTCTTAACCTCAATGGCGTTGGCCAAGCTGAAGGCGGTAAAGGTTCCGGCGGTCGTGGCTACGGTGGTCACGGAGCTGGTGGCGGCGGTCTTGGCGAAGGCCTTAACGGCGGAGCTACGGGTGCTCTTCCTGGAAAAGGCTTAGTGGCTTCAAGCCCAGGCACCGGTTCTCAAGCTTCGGGCGCTGGGGGTTACGGATCTGCCGGTAACGGTGGTGGTCGTGATGCTGAGGGCGGAGCCATTTCTTTCCGCGGTCGTTCGGGTGGTTTCATGGTTCCTTTAGCTGAAGAAGCGAGCGTTGAAGCCGGTCTTGATCGCGATCAGATCAATGCGGTTGTCCAAAAAAATATGGGTCAAATCATTTACTGTTACGAAATGGGCCTTCAGAGCAAACCGAACCTCAAAGGTCGTTTGACGGCGGAATGGACCATCAATAGCAGCGGTCGTGTTTCTACAGCGAAAACCGCTTACTCGAGTGTCTCTGATCTTCAAGTGGAAAGCTGTATTGCTGGAAAAATCAAAAATTGGAAATTTCCTAAACCAGTCGGTGGCGTTAACGTGGAAGTGGCTTATCCCTTCGAGTTACGTCGCGCAACAAACATGCGTGTGAGCCAAAGGTAATTAGGGGGAGAATTTATGCGTAAATTAATGAGTTCAATTTTAGCTTTAAGCTTCTTGATCGGAGCTTGCGGCCCAACAAAAAATAACCCGATCGAAAAGTACAATAAACAAGGGTTAGTTCCTGCCAATTCTCCCGATGCGGCCAATGGTCAGCCGCGCATCGAATATCGTCACGTCGATAAAGAAGTGGTGGTGACAAAAGAAGTTCCTGTGGAAGTGATTCGCTACGTGAATCGCGAAGTGGAACAGACATTAGCTCAAGGGCAAGTCTTCCAAGTGGACGCGGTCGGAGCCGCACGCTTCGTCGAAGGTAAAGCCAACGCGTTCACATTTAAAGTTCGCATTCTCCAAGGCAAAGTGAAATTCGGAGTGAGCGTTGCCAATATCCCTGAAGGCGCCCGTCTTCAGGTCATTAAAGAAGAAACAAACTTGGGCGAATACCGCCTCGAATGGGCTCCCCGCTCTGGCCTTATCCCTCGCACTCAGAATGAGATGGAAGGCGAATTCCAAATTCAGCTTAGCAATCTTCAATTTGTCGATGAAAAAGCCGAGACCAACACCGCGGTCAAGCGCGTTTTTGATGTGATCGCAAAAACAAAATCCATCAACTATATCGTTCGCCGTAGCAACGAAAAACCGAGCTTCACAATTACGGGCCTTGCGAACAATGAAAATCGTAAGGAAGGCGAAGTTCACCCCTTCTCCATCGAAGTGAAAGCCCCAGGAACCTCTAACGGCCAAGCTCCCGAAATCGTTTTAAGCTATGATCCAGGCATCCCAGGCAATAACCCTGTCGTTAATAACAACATTGAAACTCCCGGAGCTTATTACATCCGTCCTACCAACGTGGGTCAATTTTTGGGCGAGGACAAGTGGAAATTCACTTTCAACTTTGACACTCTCAATCACCGAATCATCCAGATGCAGATGAATGGCGCCGAGGCCTCATCTCAACAAGTTAAAGTTCAGGTCACCTTCCAAGTGAACAACTCATTTAACGGAACCACGTCTGACAAAAAGACAATTAAATTTGCAATTAATCTTAAGCCAAGAACAACTACACCTGCTGTGACTGCTGGAGCTACGCCATGAAAAAAATCGTACTCATCCTTACTTTACTAGCCGTTGTTTTACCTGCGAGTGCTCAAACTAAGAAGGCACGTCGCTCTCAAAAGTCGTCCGTCCAAAAACAGTCGGTTCAAAAAGCCGCGACACAAAACAAAACCATGCCTTCTCGCCAAAACGAGATCAAAGACATCGACATGGGTTCACAATTTGACTCTCTCGGAACTCAGCAAGATGTGGTGGATAAAGCGATGGCGCTTCAACCCGACAACTCGATGAGAGTGGTGCAAAAGCGCGAAGTGGATCGCAACTGGCGCCTTGAGTTCGGCGGTTCCTATGGATTCGTTAACGGCGGCGATAGCTACGTTGACACCCGCAACTGGGGCGCCAACGTCGATCTTCACATCACTCCTCGTTGGTCTTTCGGTTTACGCTATATCGACAGTAAAAATGAGCTGACTGCCGAAGGCAAACGCGTCTTCGATGCTCAAGCCGGCTCTGGAAGCGGAACCGTTCCCGATATCGATTTCCCGATCAACACCTATTTAGCCGTGGTGAACTGGTACCCGATCTATGGGAAAGTCAGCTGGCTTGAATCCGCGATCACTCAATTTGATTTTTATCTTCTTGCGGGAGGCGGTACCGTGCGTTTAGACAGTGGATCCTCTGCCGCTTTTACCGGCGGTGTCGGTATGGGAATCTGGTGGAACTCTTGGCTCACCAGTCGTATCGAAGTTCGTTACCAAAATCACAAAGACAAAATCTATAACGGTGAACGCAGCGTGGACTCCATCATCGCCAACTTTGGAATTGGATTTCTTTTATGATTCGCCTAATTCTTTCAACTCTCATCGCTATGACGATATTCTCGGGATCGGCTTTCGGTTTGTCCGAAGAGCAGGTCGTTTTTACTCAAGCGAGAACATTATTTGAACAGCAAAAATACGAGGACGCGATTAAATTGTACGATCGCGTTCCTGCGAAATCTGACCGCTGGCTCCTTGCGGTGGAAGAGAAAGCTTGGGCCCATATTCAGCTCAAGCAATACGACAAAGCCATTGCCCTTGCACACACCCTGACGTCTCCCGCATTTAATGCCATGACGAGCACTGAAGTTTACTTGCTTCGCGCCCTGGTCGAACTCAAACTTTGCGACTATCAGGCCGTTTTTAGAACCCTTAAGACATTCAAAATTCAAAAGCGCAGTCAGGTGGAATCTTTGCAAAAGCTCGCAAAAACAGGTCGCAATGAATTCTCTGGCGAAGCTCTGACAAAATGGATCGAAAACGCCAACAAGTGGCAACAGATGGGCCCGCTTCTCGCGCATATGCCTCAATTATTTTTCCGCGACGAAAAAATGGTGGACGCCGCCGCTCACCGGGACATGAACGGTATGACGAAACGACTTCAAGAATTAGCGAAAATGGATCACAACGAAAACTACCGTATCTTACAAAAAATGAATCTGATCGAAATCGAAGCCGTTCAACGCGCGCATATCGAGACCAAACTCGCCGATAAACAAGGTGAGCCCGGTGATCGCTCGGATGACGAACTCGTATTTAAACACAGTAACAATGACCAGTGGCTCGATGAAGTGAATAGCTACGAAGCTACCGTGAATCGTTGCCAGAAGAAATCTGGGAGGACCATGTGATGAAAACTCTTAATCTCTCCTTAATTCTCGCATTGAGCATTTCGCAAGCCGCTTGCTTTAAACAGCGGTCTGCCGATCTCGCCGCCGTCCAGCCTGCGCCGAAAAAACTCGAGCCGATCCGTTACACTGGTCCTCGTGAGAGCAAGGTGCAACAGACAACGCCTCCTCCGGCTCCGACGCCGCATGCGCGCTTTACACAAACCGAAGATCTCAACACCAAGTACAATTCCAAGCTCGACGTGTTAGTTGTTATGGATACATCAGACAGTATGTATTGCGATCAAGACAAGTTAGATAAAAATATCGATAAATTCACAGATGCGTTCTTAAAGAAGCAAGGTCGCCGTCTCGACTTCCGCATCGGTGTCGTTAGCGCCTGGGATTCTGTCAACTTTAAAAATGCTCAGCGCGATTGTGCTCTCGGCGAATTGCGTCCCGTCGGTGGTCGAAATGCCACCAACAATGGAAGTTGCACCGCCAACCGTGGAAAAATCAACTACGTGACGCGCGAAACTCCTGATCTTGTCAAAACATTAGCCGCAACGCTTAAACTTGGAACCGAAAAGTTCATCAAAGATGACCCCGTTCTTACAGGACCGGAGCAAGAGGAGCTTTTCTCTCCGGTGATGGCAGCACTCTCTCAACAAATGGCTTCGACCAACAATAACTTTCGTCGTGCCGGTGAAGCGCACTTAGCGGTGATTATTTTCTCGGACACTGATGATCGTACTCCCGATGTGACTCCCGACCAGATGGCCAACTACTTAAATAGCCAAGCCACAGGGGACCTTTCGGTCTTCTCCTACGGAGTTCTCGCTCGCTACAGTGAGCTCTTAACCTTCGAGAGAAATCCCGCGCGCGGTTTGCGTGAATATCCACGGGCCGACATGAGAAACTGTTCGATCAACCCGGTGGATCCCGAAATTCGTCAGGCCAACTCAGGACCTTTCCGCCTTCGTGAAATGTTGCAAAAATCCAACGGCGTGGGCTTCGACCTCATGGATCGTCAGTATGGCGAAAAATTAGGGGATATCGGAAAAACCATCGTTCGTAAAATCTTACGCAAAGAAATCGCGCTCACTCACGTTTTAGATATCAGCCAACCGATTGTTGTGAAGTACGGAAATCAAACAATTCCTAAAGACGACACCAAGGGTTGGTACTACGACGAGGCACGCCAAAAACTCGTTCTCAACGGCGACCTCGATCTCGATTACGACGATAACGCGAAATTAACTATCGAATACACACCCGTCACCATCAAGTAAAAGGGTACGCCGATCCTTTTCGATGAATCGGCCCCTTCAAACCGAGCGAAAGATCTAAAGATCTTTCGCAGGTGCTCACTTCCTGAGTATTACTTCACTACTTTTTGAAATTTCAATGTCATGCGATCGCTCTCACCAATCGCCATGTACTTCTCGCGGTCTTTCTCTTTCAATCGAAGCACCGGAGGTAAAGTCCACACGCCTTCGGGATAATTCTTTGTATCCTTAGGGTTGGCGTTGATCTCGGATTTTCCAACCAGCTTAAAGCCCGCCTTGTAAGCCATCTTAATCACATCCTGCTCGAGGACATAACCTGATTTTCCCGATTTATCGCGCTTCTTCTTAGGATCGGCCCGATGCTCAACCACACCGAGAATCCCACCCGGCTTAAGAGCCTTGTAGAAAGATTTAAAAGCCTTATCCTCTCCCCCATTGCTCATCCAGTTATGGACATTTCTAAAGGTGAGAACCATATCGGCGGAATTCTCAGGATAGATCTCGTCGTTAAAATCGACAGTTTTCGCCTTAGACGTGATCTCGGAGTGAGCCTTAAGCCATCCGTCACGAGCCTCATTATTTTTCTTCATGTAGTCACTCATGCTCGAAGGAACTTGCACGGCCACATACTGCCCGCTGGTGTTGAGGTAAGGCGCAAGGATTTGAGTGTACCACCCTGCGGACGGAGAAATCTCAAGCACCGTCATCGAGGGCTCGACACCAAAAAACTTCAGCGTCTCCACCGGGTGACGATACTGATCCCGCAATTTCATTTCGGGGGAACGGTATTCGGAAGCCACCGCCTCCTCGATCGAAGCCGGAGCCTTCATCGGAACTTTCGCGGGAGCCTGGGGCTTGGAACTACAACCCAACACGAAAGACGCAAAGACAGAAACCAAAACCAAATTTTTCATAACATCCTCCATATCGCCACAATCTACCCAACATTCTGTCCGGAAGGTACGCCGATACTTTTTGAGAACCACTGCGGCAAAAGAACATTTGCCGCAGTGGTTCTCAAAAAGTATCGGCGTACCTTCCGGACAGTGGCACAGATAGTGCTTTTATGGGGTGGGTCGCGCGCGCGTTGGGCGGGAGCGATGCAAATTGGTTCATTGTTGAGCAGAGGAGGAAAAATGCTACATGCCATCGGATACGCCACAACGTCCCCACGAGGAAAATTAAAACCTTACGAATTTAAAAGGAAAACTCCTCAGGCTCACGAAGTTCAAATAGATGTGCACTACTGCGGCGTTTGCCACTCCGACGTGCACCAGGCCCGCAACGAATGGCAAAACACCAACTATCCTTGCATGCCCGGCCACGAGATCATCGGTGTCGTTGGAGCCGTGGGCCCGAATGTCAAAAAATTTAAAGTCGGTGACACCGTCGGCGTCGGTTGCATGATCAATTCCTGTAAGAGTTGCGAGAGTTGCAAAGAAGGTCTCGAGCAGTATTGCGAAAAAGGAGCCACCGGCACTTACAACGGAAATCTGCGCGAACCTCAAAAGCACGAAAACACCTACGGCGGCTACTCCAACATGATCGTCGTCAAAGAAGACTTCGTGCTAAAAATTCCTAAAAACTTACCGGCAGAATCTGTGGCTCCCATTCTCTGCGCTGGAATCACCACCTACTCGCCCCTTCGACATTGGAAGGTGGGGAAAGGAACAAAAGTGGGTGTCATCGGGCTCGGTGGACTCGGCCACATGGCCATAAAACTGGCCAGAGCTATGGGAGCGGAAGTGACCGCGATCACCAGCTCTAAAGACAAAATGACAGACGCAAAAAAATTGGGCGCGAAACAAGTGATCTTGTCGAGCGACAGCGCCGCCATGAAAAAAGCGGAAAGCTCTCTTGATTTTATGATCAGCACAATTCCTCAACCTCACGATGCCAACCAGCATATTCCTTTACTAAAGCGCGATGGAGTCCTCACCATCGTCGGCTGCATCGCTCCTCTTTCGAAGCCCCTCGACATCAGCGGGATGATCATGGATCGACGCGTGCTTGCGACATCTCTTATCGGAGGAGTGGCGGAGACTCAGGAAGTTCTTAACTTCTGTAGCAAACACAACATTCTCCCCGACACTCAACTGATCGAGATATCAGAGGTGAATAAAGTTTTTGATGAACTGGATAATGGCGAGGTGGATTATCGCTACGTGATTGATATGTCTTCCCTTGCGGGTGAACACGAAAACAAAGGGCTTCTAGAGACTCTCGGTTATACACCTCGAGGAAAGCGAAAGGCTCATTAGTTCGATGTGGTGGAGCTTGCTGGGCTGCGAGCTTCGCCACTATCGGCCGTATCTATTCCTTCACCCACTTGAAGAGTGATGACTTTCATCTCGCGTTCCTTAAAGGCAGGATCATTTTCGGCGTGAATTGCGTCCTGCTGCGCTTTCTTTTCGGCGTCAGCGTCTTTGAGGGCCTTCATCAGTGCATGATTCATGTAAAGATCACGACCGTCCTGATTCTTCATAGGGTCATGAGGGGTGAAATTCTGAAAGGCAATAAGAACCATACTCATACCTACAAACATTGACGCCAATATACTCACTTTACGTTTATTTTTCATATCACCCTCGCCTCTCTTTATCGGCTCGTCGTGAGCACTTCTCTAAATATCCTCGATCGGCAAGGAACCCACCAAGCCCTAGACTCATTCCTCGGATCTGCGGAAAAATCATCAAAGAGTTCGACAAAAAAACTAAGCTCTCATTGTCTCTTAATGAAACAACTTAAAGCTGAATATCCCTGGATAGGACCACGGGTATATTAAAAACATTTTTGAGTTGCTTGAGCATAAAACGATTATCGGCGAGAGTGTTCGATGCCGTGCAGTCCTTTGGAACTGTCACGTGATAGTCGCGCATGTACGCATCATTGACCGTGAAGAGAACGCAGATATTTCCTGCGATCCCGACAATCACTAGATTCTCAATTTTTAGAAACTGCAAAAGAGTTTCGAGATTAGTAGAATAAAATCCAGAATGCTTGGGTTTAAGAACAAAATAATCATCGTCCTCGGGCCTCATTTTTAACGCAATGTTTTTACCGAGGCAGGCCTCTTCTGTGCACATCTCATAGATCTTCTTCCAATCCGACTGCCATTTCCCAAAATTGTCGTTGACGTAAATCACTGGCGATTTTTTGGCTTTAAACCTCTTTTTGAGCACAGAAATTTTTTGAGCCACCTTCTCTGCAAAGGGTAAAAGCTTCTTCCCCTCCCGGAAATCCAGAGGGTTCAACATATCTAAAATGAGAAGCGCAGTTTTATTTGATCTTAGCTTTACTTTGAGTGGAGTCTTTTTTCGCATCAACATCCGCCCCTTTCTCTGCCCGTATTATAAATGCGTAGGAAATTTCAGCCCCCAGAAAAAAAATGAGCGATGAGTAAAACACCCAGGCCAACAGAACAATCAGTGATCCTGCCGCACCGTAGGCGGAACCAAGTCCGGCGGTCCCCAAATATATTCCCACTGCCGTTTTACCGATAATGAATAAGGCGGAGGTGATGGCCCCGCCGATGAGACTGCTCTTAAAGGAGATTCGCTGACTAGGCATCCACTTAAAGATGATCGCAAATAAAAATGTAAATATCGTAAGGTTGATCAACGTCGAAATCAGATGCATCAACGCCTCTACCTCACTATTGATCACAAAGAACGAAATGACCGAGGAGAGAATCAGCGAAACGATCGACATAAACACAAACGTCAGCAGCATTCCCATCGAAAATAACCGATCAACTACAGTTCTCTTTACAAATGCAACAGTGGTTTCGTTCTGTGCGATATCTTTTTTAAAATCAAATATAGTGTCGAGAGTGTCTTGAAGTTGAACAAAAATAACACTGGCCGAAACCAACAGCCAAATGAGTCCCACCCAGCCACTTACGGAGGAGAGATCGGGACGATCATTGGCCCCCTGGATGATCGCCTGCACCAGCGTGGCTCCATCCGAGCCGATAAGTCTTGCCACCTCTTGCACCATCTCTTGCTGCAGATTGAGATTCATTAAGGAAAGTAGCCATACGAAAAGAATCACCAGGGGCGCCATGGCCAGAGCCGTATAGTAGGCCAGTGAAGACGAGCGAGTGAAAATCTCATCCTCACTGAACTGATGAATGATAAAACTTAATTTTCTCATCATAACGTCTTTCTCCGTAAATCTAAAATGCAAAGGTCATGCTAAAAAAAGGTCTTCACCGACATTTCCCATCGTCTAAATTAAAAAGGCACAAGCGGATGCTCGTGCCTTTTTAAAAACCGAAATGAAATCAGCTTAAATTATCTTCTCGATTTTTTTGCAACTTTAGTCGCTTTTCCCGCGACTTTTTTAACTGCAGATTTCGCCGCGGTCTTTACCGACGACTTTGTGGTTCCTTTAAGAAAGGACGACTCGCTCAAAAGGTAAAGGGCGCCGACACCAGCAACAATCACCGCCGAACTTGCGATCGGGTATTTTGCGATCTTCGACTTAATTGGCTCCCACTTCATCAATGAAGGAATATCTGTCACTTCAAGGTCTTCTGGAAAGTCAGGAAATGCGGAACGAAGTAAGTTCTGAGCGACCGATTGACCGGTCGATACGGATTCAAGATTTAATAGAGAAACCCATTTCTCCATTTTTGTATTCCCCAATTTCTTCTGGATCCCGGCGTAGACGGTTTCAAGCAATTGAGGGGCGTAGCTTGCAGCTTCTGCAGCGAGAACTGATCCCACTGTCGCAGCCCAGTCGGAAGCGCCGGATGAGCCTGAACGATTTTGCTGTTGTGAAGACTCACGATTGGAGCGATTCTTATCTTTAGTGTTAGTGATCTGCGAATTTCTGTCTGTGTTAGGTTGTTGCATGTTTGTCCTTTGCGTAGGTTAGTGTTCTTATCTAACGGCCAAGGTTGCAATATAAGAGCCACAGTTTCTGGGGCCTTTCGCGCTCTCAAGCGATCTCAAGGGGGCAATTTGCTATGATCGAGGAATTTTTTCGCCTTTTCCCAGAAGAGCGGTGGGAATCGACTGCTTGAGCTTAAAATAGCCGGCCCAGGGATCCTTGCGGTTTTTGATCAACTTTGGGACCTCCGGAATTAAAAACTGATTGGGTCTTAGCGAGTCTTTCAATTGAGACCACGCGATGGGTAGAGCCACCGCCGGCTCCTCACGAGCTCTGACCGAATAGGGAATCACCGCCGTGGCCCCGTACCCATTGCGAAGGTAATCGAGAAAGATTCGATTCTTCCTTCGTGCTTTAATCATGTTGGTGGTGTAGTTTTTCGGCTCTCTGTTTTCTAGAACTTTCATTAAGCTTTTGGAAAAGGCCTTGATATCGTCCCACTCATAATTGGGCACTATTGGCACCTGCACGTGAAGACCTTTACCTCCCGTGACCTTTACAAAAGACTCAAGCCCTAATTGTTGAAGCATGTCACGAATTTCGTGGGCGGTGTCCACCACCCGACTCCATAACTTGAGACTCTCAGGGTCGAGATCGAAAACAATCAGATCTGGCTTTGTGATCTTCGAAAATTTCGCCTGCCATCCATGAAACTCAATCGTTCCCGCCTGCACCGCTTCGATGATATCTCTGCGATTCTCGATCACAATCGCAGTGTCATTCTTGTCTTTGTAATGCACCGGTTTGTTACCGAGACCAATAAGATTGCGACCCTCAGCATGTTTTTGAAAAAAGCAGTTTTCACCAGCCACCTCTTGGCATCGAAGAAGAGACATCGGTCGATCTTTTAAAAAAGGAAGCATCAAGTCCGAAACCGCATCGTAGTAATCGACAACATCCCACTTACGAGTTCCCGACGCTGGATATGAAATACGCTCCGGATGAGAGATTCTGACTCCCTGCACTTTTCCCGGCGTCTTCACCGCCACGTCTCGCTGAACGTCCTTAGAGTCTTTATCTGTACGTAAACCTTGAAAGGAACCGTGCCGAATGATTTTATCGCCCGTCCACGCCTTGAATTCCACCTCTCCAATCAGCTGAGGCTTTACCCAATGAGCTAAACGGCCCGAGGGAGAGTTGATATCAAAAGGAGATTTTTTAATTTTAAGAGGCTTAAGTTTTTTTGCGAGATCCGCCAAAGTGCTCTCTGTAAAACCCGTTCCCACTTTTCCTGCATATCGGAGATGATGATTTTCATCATAAAAACCCATAAGAAGGGCACCGATGGCGCGGGAGGCTTTGGGGGAATCTGTAAACCCTCCAATCACAAACTCTTGGCGCAAGGAGCACTTTGTCTTCCTCCACAGATCATTCCGGCCCGAACGGTAAGGCTGCGTGGCATCTTTCGAAACAACACCTTCCAACTGAAGGGCACAGCTCTTAGCGAGCATCTCCCGTCCGGTCGCACCCTTCCAATGTTGGCTATATAATATTTTTGAACGTTTGCCGACTCTCTTTAAAAGAGTTTCTAAAATTTTCTTGCGGTCCTCGAGCGGAAGAACTCTCACGTCTTCCCCATTATAATGGAGAATGTCGAACACATAATAAAGAACACGATCATAATGACCTTCGGAAATCGCATTTTGTAAACCTTGGAAGGAGGCATGTCCGCGGTCATCGATCCAAACGATTTCACCATCGAGCAGCGCATTTTGTGTGGGAAGTTTTTGAATTTCACTTTTGAGAGACTTGTATTTCCCCGACCAGTCGAGTCCATTTCGAGTAAAGAACTGCACCTTATTGCCGTCGATGCGACATTGCGTGCGATAACCATCGAACTTCATTTCGTGAAGCCATTCCTTACCCTGTGGCACACTTTCAACCAGGCGAGCGAGCTGCGGTTCAACAAAACGCGGTGGTGAGGCTAACTTCGATTTCTTGGACTTTGTTTTTTTCAACTGAGTTGAAGGAGCTGTCGCAGCTTTGGGTGGAGAAGCCAGTACGCTGTCGGGCATCTCTTCGATGATATCGAAATCTTCGCTGGCCGCTTCGTCCTGTTTTTTAATCAAGAGCCAATTGTTTTTTCCCTTTTCGGTCTTTTTTAGTCGGACGAGAGACCATCGTCCCGACAGCTTTTGACCGTTGAGCTCAAAATCAATGTGACCTTTTTTAAGTCCCGCCTTGATATCTCCGAGGGGTGTCCACTCTCCATTGTCCCATACAATCACGTGCCCACCCCCATATTCCCCTTTGGGAATGTCACCCTCAAAGCCTGCGTAGTCGATGGGATGATCTTCGGTCTCCACCGCTAATCGCTTGTCTTTAGGATTGAGCGAGGGCCCTTTGGGCACCGCCCAGCTTTTAAGAACGCCCTCAAACTCCAGACGGAAATCGTAATGCAGTCGTCGCGCATGGTGCTTTTGGATCACGTACGACAAACTCCCCTTGGATTTTTTAACAGTTCCTCGAGGCTCCGCGGTCTTTTTAAAATCTCGCTTGGAATAATATTTTCCGAGAAGTCCCATTATGCATGCTTCTCGCTAGATGTTTTCCGGCGAGAGCCTTTACCTTTGGCGGCGTTTAAACTTTTCTCAAGCAGCGCGGTTAAGTCAATCACGTTCGTATTCGGTGCCACTTCGTCTTCCTCTTCGGTCGCGACTTCTTCCACGGTGGTGGTCGCGCCTTTACGAACTTTGGCCTTGATCAGCTTCATTAAATCATCTTGATAGGTGTCGCGGTACTTGTCGGGTTGCCATTTCCCAGTCATACCATGCACGACTTGTTCTGCGACCTTGAGCTCACGATCCGACACTTTGATTTTTTTAATCTCGGGATCCAGAAAATCGACCTCGTGAAGTTCTCTAATTTCGTGCGAGAAGCGCAACAGCTCGAGCAGAATATAATCTTCTCGAGCGATCAAGAGGGCCAAGTGTTGAACGGTATGAAGGACGACGGTGCATACGCCGGCTTTGTCTGTGCGCTTGAGGACATCCCTTAAAAGCACGTAACCCTTCTCTCCGCCCTTTTGCGGGACAATATAATAGGGTTTATCGAAAAGGATCGGATCGACCTCGCTGAGTTCTACAAAATCCTCGATCTCCATCGTCCCCGTCGCTTTGACGTTGGCTTTTTTAAAATCCGCCTCCGACATGATGACGTACTCGCCTTTTTCGTACTCGTAACCTTTGACGATATCTTTGCGTTCGATCTCCCGTCGGGTATTCTTATTGATTTGTTTGTAGCCGACCGGCGCGTTGTCGCGCTTATCGATCAAGTTAAAGTGTATTTTTTCTGTTTCCTTAGAAGATTCAAGATAGACAGGAATACTGACAAGACCAAAGCTAATGGTCCCTTTCCACATGCCTCGACGACCGCCGCCATAGGACTTTGCTTTGCTGGTTTTTTTCTTCGTCGGAGATTTCTTTTTTTGTTTTGTTTTTTTCTTGGCCATACCCCAGCACTGAGCAATCTCAGTGCCAAGGTGTTCGACTCATTAAATGGCTAAGATCTTTAGAGCAAGGGCTTTTTGCCCCTTCGCTCACTTCAGAAGGACACTAAAGAAATCTGTAGCCGAACCCGTCTTCGCCCAGTTGATGGGCCACTGCATGGGACTTCCGCGGATCCAGCTCCCCACAGCGGCCTCGGCGTTTGAAATCGCTTCGCTTTCGGGCAAGATGAAGGGATACATTCCCTCTTTCGAGAAAAAGGGAATTCCTTTTTCAAGCGCCATCGGTTGCGCCACTCCCGCACCCACCGCAGGATGGATGTCGATCACCATCATGTTCTGAATTCCCATCTGATGGAGAAGTTTCGCGACGAAACTCGGGTGAGAGAACATGGTCCAAACATAACCAAAATATTTTCCATCTTGGCTTGTCACCATATAGGTCCGCATAATCACGTCACCGAATCGGTTCCACCCCGTGGGGAAGGCGCCATCTTCCACGATCTGCCCGTTTTCGATCACAGGGTATTCGTTTTGACGAAGCCAGTTCATCGAGGTGTTACCGATATTCCCATAACGACCCATGAGGATTTGACCGTCGCTATTCATAGCAATAGTTGCGAGGTTCGGAAATGGAGCATCTATGGTTTTTCCGTCAACGATGAGTCCAGGTAAACACTGACCCCGTATGCAATCTTTATTGTCAAACGTGCCTTTAAACACTCCGACCAATTTGGAATAGTCTGTCGGGTCCACGCGATCGTACTCCAGACGCCAAGGGATTCCACCGCGAGTTCCACGGATCGGAGCTCCGTCGCGCGCGCCCCGCGTGTGCTTGAGGAGATAGGTGCCGGGATGGAATTTCACTTTGAATTTATCCATCGGAAACATCAGCATATGGAGTTTGGCTTGCATTAATGCTTCGCGATCCGACCCTGCAATCACCCACTTGCGCCTGAATTTTGTGGAATAGTGTCTCTCCGTTTCGGTAATCAACTGATCCACATCGGCACCGAGATCTTTTAAGTGATACTCAGCACGATAGTAAACGGCATCCGAAGTCACCGGTACAGGCACCCAACCGGTTTCATCGGCACCCGCGTTGATAGCTTTGCGATTCGAGATCGGAAAAGGATGCTCAACTAATTTTTTATAGGGAGCCACGGGCGGAAGCACGGGGTACTCCATCGACGGACGATAATAAGGAGGACCAAATCGGCGATACGCTCGCATTTGGGGTCGCAGAGTTTGTGCATAACTTTCCGTAAAATCATCGATGTCATTTACGGGTGTGACGGTCGCATCGTTGGCAACGGAGATCATCGACGCAAGACCTACACCTACGAAGATAAAAATCTTCAAAACAGCATTCATGAGAACTCCTTTTTTTGCATGATAAAAGATGTGGCCGCTCCGTGTTACAAAAAGCCTCGCTCCCTGTAGAAAATTCTTTCGGCCCTGTAATTCCAACACTGGTGTGAGCCTTGACCCCCTCGCATACTGTTTTAAACTCATCCCATGTGCGCTTCCTATTTTTATCACCCCGATGCTGAACAACTTAAAAAGTTCTATCCTCAATTAAAGTTCGACATCTCTTTGAGCGGGATCCCCCAGAGCGAAGCTGTTTTTCCCTTTAAAGATTCTTTTGTTTTAAAGTCGATGAAAGACGAATTGCATCTCACACGCATGCGCTACTCACTCACACCGATGTGGTCGAAAGAGGCCAAGGTCAAATGGGCCACCTACAATGCGCGTATGAATCGCTTCAACGAGAAAACCAAAAAGAAAGAATTCATTTACGAGGTCCCGACCTGGAAGGGATCTTTTGGAAAAAAGAACTGTGCCGTTCCCGTCCATTCATTTTTTGAATCCTGCCATGAGGGTTTAGGTGCGGGACATATTGTGGAATTTACTCCGAACACCGAGGAACTTTTATTTGCGGCTGGAATCTTTGATGAATGGACCGACAAAAATACGGGCGAGGTCTTGGAGTCTTTTGCCATCGTCACCGGTGAGCCCAGCGAATTTGTTCAATCCGTGGGACATGATCGACTCCCCATCTTTTTAAACTCCTCCGACGCTGAAACATGGGTCAAAGGTTTTAAGAGCGGCAAAGAGGCTTACGAGTTTTTAGACCGCTGCAAAGTGGAACCGTCTTTAGACTTTAAGAAATCACGCCCTCTTAAATCGAGAGCAAAAACCGCAACTGCAAATTAGAACCTTTCCGCTTTTGACCAAGGTCCAGAGGGAAAAAAGTGGCTAAAGTCCATCTTGCGGAATGCTACTTTTGCTAGCAAAATAGAAGTTCTCCGAGGGAAATTCTGATGAAAACGATCTCTTCTTACTGGAACTCAACTCTCAACTTTAATCTTTTGCTGGGTGGGATTTTTTTAACCACACTCTCATCCTATTTCTTGATCCAACAAGGGCGCGCGGGCGCAGCCATGATCACCCTTGGACTTGCTTTCGTTTTTACAGCCACGTTCGTTTTCCTGCTGATTCGTCGCAATCTGCGCTTGAGTTATAACGATGATCACTTAGTTCTTCACCGCTTTCCGTATCTCAAATCTCAAAGATGGCATTGGTCAGACATCCATGCCATTGATGTGCACGATGAGCGCTACGACGAAAAAAATGAAAAAACCGGAGAGGCACTTTATTTACGAGACAGTTTGGGCCGAAAAGTTTTAGTGGCTCATCGGCCGGGCGAGCAAACTGAGCTTCGTCAGCTCGCTCGCGAGATTCGTCAAAAAATAGCCTAGAATTTTAACGTATTGCGCGTGACATGCGTAACGGGAGTCCAATCCAAATTCGGCTGAGCCTCGCCCTGAGCCGCCCCGAGATACAGAAGCTCCCATGCGTATTTCTCAGACTGAATGAGAGCCAGCACTTCTGATGGCACCGTGATATCCGCAACCCAACCGATCGCCGTCGTCATCCACAGCACGCGCTTCACATCGACGGGAACACTTTCGCTTCCACCGGTTTGCACTTCGGTGAGCATCAATACCGTCGCGTAAGGCACAACTCCCGAAATCGCCGTAGGAGGAACTCCCTTCACCAGAGAGGTGGCTTTATTAAACTGGGGAGCGGGAATTGGATTTAAAAACTGAGGGTTTTGTTGCGACGCTGGAGAGAGTGCATAGCTCATTTGATTGAGATCCACTCCGGCGCGCGCAGACTCGGAAATACTTCTCGCAAAATCCCCGTCAAAATGATCGCTCATTCTTTGTTGTGAGTTATTCATTAAAATCGAGAGAACATAGTTTTCGCTCCCAGCACGTGCCGCAAGCTTCGCTGACTTGGTCGATAGAACTTGTTTCATGTCCGATGGATAAAATTCGTTGTTCTCCTTAAAGAGAGAAAGCGCCAGCATCACCTTATTGGCTTTGTATTGAGGTGCCGTGACAGAAATCTGCTGGTCAAATTTAAAAGCATCGATGGCGAGATCTACATCTTTCACCGCATCTTTCACTTCGACGGATTTTGCGCCTCCGCTGTAAAATTTAAATAAGTTGACCATCTCGAAGATCGATTTTCCGTTTTGGAAACCACTGACCGCATCTTTCAAAGGAAACTGACCTTGCAAGGCGTACATATTATAGTTACCGACCTCTTGTAAATAAGAGCGGTATTTAAGTTTCTCTAAGGTGAACGAAAGAAAGTACGATTCCGTTTGCTTCGGTAAACTGAGATTGCTAGGAACTTGGAAACTTTTTCCCAAAACACTGATCGTATCGGACACCGGGCTCATGATTTTCGCCATATCGAAGTTCATGAGTTCTTCGGCGTTCATTGCGGGAATGACCAAGCTAAAATCGACCCACCCATCACTATTTTTAATTTTATAATTCGACGTGGTTCCCGAAATTTCATAGAAACCATCCAGTGAGATCGCGCTAGAATCCACGCGCGCAAACGCACTCAATGCGAGAACCAATACACTTAGATTAATTAGAGTTTTCATACTCCCTCCCCTTTTGTCCCATCAGCGTAGCCTAAAAATCAGCCGAATCCACATCTGACGCCCGTAGCTATCTGCAAAGGTTCCAGCTCCCTGCGTGCATTTATCCACATGTGGATAAATGCACGCAGGGAGCTGGAACCTTTGACTTCCCCTCTGAAATCTTGGAAATTCTCCTTAAAAATGAGGAGCCTATGATCAAATTTGTGAGTGCTATTGTTGTCTTCATGTCGCTGGTTCATTGTTCGACCAAGCCGGCGGAGTTTGATAAAACGCCTACGGGGGCGTCCCCTCAAGAGTTTCGCTCGGGCTATCTCCCCATCGTCCAAGGTCCCACGTCGGACAAAGAAACTCTCATCAACATCCTGGTTCCGCATCTTAAAAAGTACACCTACGAATTCTCCGTCAACGATCAAGTCACCAAAATCACTCCCTACGCCACCGTCACGGAACCGTCGAGCTACTATAAGATCGAAAAATTTCATCTCAAAAATCTATCCCCCAAGACCAAATACACTTTAACGATTCACGACACCTATAAAGATAAACCCTACATCGTCGATCAGAGAAATTTTAAAACTCTCGATCTGACCGAGCCCACACCCAAATTCGCGGTCACGTCCTGCATGTCCGATGAGTGGAAGTTTCAACCCGATATCGATGCCATGTGGTCTAAGTTCGAAAAACAAAATGTCGATTTTGTAATTTTCTCGGGCGACACGGTGTACGTGGATAGCTTCGGCTTCGTCGACCGCCAGAAGGCCACGGCCAAAGATCTTTGGTACCGCTACTCTCAAACTTTGACTCGTCTCCCCTTCTACCATCAGAAACAATTGGTTCCCGTTTTTGCGACGTGGGATGATCATGACTTCGGAACCAACGACGGAAATCGAGACACGAAATCAAAAGCTGCGGCACTTAAACTCTTTAGCGCGGTTTTCCAAGGCGAAAAGCTTGATGATGGCACTTGGCAACCAGCAGGCCTTGGCGTCGCCAGTGTTTTTAAAGGCTACAATCAGCAATTTATTTTTATGGACGATCGCTATTTTCGGCAGCCGAATAAAGATCAAAAAACAAAAGAAGCCTATGGACATTGGGGGAAAGCGCAACACGATTGGCTCCTCAAGCAACTGCGCGAAAATAAATTCAGCTGGATTGTCAATGGCAACCAAGTCAATAGCGGTAAAGCTTTAGGATTTAAAGAATCTCTCCAGGAAAACCATCCGCTCCATTTTGATCAGCTCAAAAAAGATCTCTCCGCCATTAAAACCCCATTTGTTTTCCTCACTGGAGATGTGCATTTTTCGGAAATCATGAAAACTCCTCTAGAGAGTTTTGGTTTTCAGACCTACGAGATCACCTCCAGCGCCATGCACTCTTACAATGGGCGCGGCTGGGATAATCCCTTAAGAATTCCAGGGAAAATGGCATTGGATTATAATTTTATGGTCATCTCGGCCACGGCGAAGGCGAACAGCACTCAGTTACAGATCGATACGCTAGGACTTGCCCCGATGGCTTATTTCTCCGAAACTCTAGAAGTGAAACGATAGGACTCCGTATGACCCTCATTTACATTTTAATTCCATTGTTCGTCGGGGGCTCACTGCTTTCCTATGTGGGACTGATGATCTTCTACCCGGAATGGGTCGGCATCACTGGCGATAACGCACAGAAAGCTTTAAAAGAGCACCAGAGCGGAAGCTCATCCGAAGACATTCAGCTTTTTAAAGAGATGAGCGACGTGAACAAGCCGCTCAGTAAAAAAGATTAAACGGGCTCAGTGCCCGTTCCGTTGAGATCGCACTTTTAGATCGCGATGCCCGCGATCACAACCACTTGTCCCTGACTTTGAATCGATTGCCGAAGAGCTTCGGCTACGGATTTTTCAACCATGGAAATCGCATCGGGCGCAATCACGAAGGCATCTTCGTTTTGATTTTTGTCCACAATGATAAACGCAATCTCTCCACTGGACAAGTCACCGAGAACTCGAACACTTTTCGCACCCTCGAGCGCTGTTAAAGAAACTTTTGTTCCTTTTCCATAACCCCCATCACTGGTGCTGACGAGTTTTGAAAGCGGAGATACTTTTAAGAATGCGTCCAAAGTGGAGGAGCTCAAGTTCAGTTGGATCGCTCGTGAACCGCCTTTTGACGGTGGAGTTCCAGGGGTGTAACTCACGGCGCCCGGTTTTCCATACCCACCATCACTACTTCCCGCTTGTACAGAGACTGTCGATAATAAAATTAGAAGCGCGGCTAAAGTTTTCATAGGAAATCTCCTTCATTTTCGGATTTTAAAGTATTTGTGCCCGTGAGAGAGTAGCCCGCCACCAGCGTCTTCTGACTGTGACGAGAAGCTTCGATAAACCACTGCTCCACTTCGCGAATTTTTTCGTAGAAAGCGCGCATGGTCACTTCGTCGGTGCACGTGAATCCATTTCTCACAAAAAATTCATCCTGCCCGTCGATATCATTCAGTAATTGATGAGATATAATCCGATGATCATTCACGCGATGAGAACGGGTTCGCATTTTCGCCATCTGATCAATAGCCACATGCTCGATTTTTTTAACGATCCGGCCGTTATCCCAAGAAATAATTCCGAGACCTTCCAGGAGATCCAAAGCATCTTGAGCCTCGTCCAGCGAAGCGTCCACTTGCTTGGCGATCCAGCTGAGCTTGGACTGGAAGTCTTTATGATCTAATAGCGCTTCGATTTTCCGAGGCAAATTCGCCTTGGCGTAGGTCTCAAAATCCCTGCGACCCGTTTGAAGTTCGACAACGTTTTGCCCGACCCCACCCTTTAATTCATCGATCAACATCGAAACCCTCCACAGGTTATTTTGTAAACTCGCGAAGATCCCTAATCGCGGTTTGCAGTTCCGGGTCAGGTCGAACTCGGTATTTCTTCCTGGCCGAAACAATCAGATCGTCAAGGTGAACCTTGCGATCGATTTCGTCCAAAGAATCTAGGACATAATTCAGGGACTGTAAATTTTTATTATTTACTTTTTCTTTATTAAGCATGTTTTTAATGACTTGATTCAGTGTCTCCTGGATATCAATCCCTAGGAATAACAGAATCCGGACAAACTTATCCGCAGAGATCTCGTTTTGTCCGGTAAGATAACGGTTCACCGTATTCCACGGAAGGTTTAAACCTTCGGCGAGATCTCGCTTCGTCACTTTTTTTAAGGCCATCACTGCATTGACAGAATCTCGTATCTTCATAGGACATCGTTCTAGCAAAGGTTGGGCGTCAATGTCAGCACGATTAACATATTTGTTAATATATGGCCAAATACGGCGCTCCGACCCAACGAGTCTCTCGCCGCCGGCCGCCCGGAAAATCAGATCAAATCTCCTCATTTCGCTCAGAATTTGGGAGTAGACGTCACGCCGTAAACTATGAGATTTTAAAGACAGTTCTGAGGGGGTTTTTATGATTTCTCGATGTCTACTCGGTTTGATTGTTCTGGCCACAGCTGTGGGATGCTCGCAAAAGCGCGATGATTTTGTGGCCCATCCGCGCGAGGCGGCGTTTTATAATCGTTTTGTGAATCCTTCCGCCGAATTTGCCCAAGCCCCAGCGAAAATAGCTCAAGTAAAACTTTTAGAAACCGACGCTAAATACCCGATGCGCTTTGCTTTATATGATAACAATAAATTCTATTACGAAGTGGATAAACTCGGGAATGGTTTTGGTCAATGGAGTTATAAAGATGGGGCTCTTGAGCTTGTCGCCGAGAGAGTGCTGTTTGATATGTACCTTTACGTTTCGGGAGCTCAGGCCGCCGGTGATGCCACTTTAGTTCGCTTTGTGGATCGTCATGGGCAAAACTCTCTTCCCATTCAGTTTCGAAATCCAAATGCCTTGGAAAACTCTGGGCAGAAGCCTCCCGAGCTTCCAGAATTTACCGAGTCTCCCAAGGAGATTTAGGCCTGCCGCAAAGCTAGTGACCTTTTTTCTCTGATCCATGCTGGGCGGAGCTCTCCGCCTCTGATAAAGGTTTTTCGCAGACCTTGGCGCAGTCCTCCATAGCCACCTGTTTGGCCGTGAAAAATACCGTCGTCCCACCGATTCGTCGACGACAGCCCGAGTACTCCTTCTTCCCGCCCGCTGGCTGGAACAAAGGATCCGTCCCGTAATATCTATAAACTTTTTCGAAGTAACACTGGGAAGTGGCTAACCCATAACTCGCCCAGAAGGAAATCAGCAGAAAGCAGAGAACAGACAACCGTCGCATATCACCTCTAAGATTATGATCTTCTAAGAATACCCAAAAAACTCTGGGATTTCTAGTTCAGTTGAGAATTTTCCGAAGCTCGCTCTTAAGGTCGTTGGGCAAAACTAGCCATTCCGGTGGGATCTCTTCCACGACATAGTTCCAAGCGGTTTTGACCATAGCCTTGGCCGTCGGTTTCTCGTGGAGATCTTTCAGCAGATTTAGTTTTTGCAAAAGAATTGTTTTTCGGGGTTTATAAAAGCCCGCATCATCTTTCCCGGCGTTAGTGATTTCCGTCGAGGATTCCACCCGTTCGATCAAATTCTGAAAATAGTCGGTCAAAGTCATGCTCTTCACAATACTTGGGTTCGCTCAAGAGCCAAAGTAAAAACGAGGGATCTGATGAGTTCCTGTGCAAAGCCTCTACTTTGATTTTAAGTCGAATATAACGGGACGAAATTAAATTTCGCTGCCTTGGTCCAGTCCTATACAAAACCCTATACAAATTCGTATAGGTGTTTGTATAGGGGATTCCATGAAGAAAATATTTTTAGACCCCAAAGAACTTAAGACAAAAAATAAAGTGATCCGTTTTATCAACCCGGCGATCTCTAAGGTCGACCTTATTCCCACTTCGCATGTCATCGGCGACACCTCCCACATCCCCCTGTTGGGACGAGTGGCCGCGGGCTTTCCCATCGAAGCGGTAGAGTCGAGTGAGTACATTGAGATTCCCAAATCAATGGTTCGTCGAGGAGCTCCCTCCTTCGCCCTCAAGGTGAAGGGGGACTCCATGGTTGATGAAAACATCTCTGATGGCGACTACGTCATTATTCAAAAGCAGAAGCATGCGAATAATGGAGATATCGTGGTCGCGATCATTGATAACAATGCAACGCTGAAGAGGTTTTATAAAAAAAGCGAGGGCATTGAACTTCATGCGGCCAATAAAAATTATAGTCCTATCCGCGTGCAGCCCTCATCCCAATTTGAAATTTTAGGCGTGCTCACCGGAGTGATTCGCCGCTATTGATCGTCGAGCGAGAAAATTAAAGGGGTGATGGAGCGAACTCTTCCTCCTTAACGTTGTTGTCACACTTCTTTAATTTTCTCGACGGTCGGTGGCACTTTATAGGGGCTCCGGCCCCTCTTTTTTTGCCCAAATTTTCGGCTTTTGACTCTATCAATTGCGGTGCTATAACTAAGTCTATGACTAGACAATTTATAACTGCAATTCTACTTCTCTCACTTTCTCTCGCCGGCTGCTCGACTCTTACAAAAGGTCCTACAGAAGCCGAAATCAATGCCGAAGCGGCGAAAGCCTACCAAGAGGTCAAAGCGAAATCGAAAATGTCGAACAATCGCGAATGGACCCAGATGGTTCAGCGCGTGTCACAAAGAATCGCAGCGGCGTCGGGCGAAAATTTTCAGTGGGAATATATTTTAATCGATAGCCCAGAAGTGAACGCATGGTGTATGCCCGGCGGTAAAATGGCAGTTTACACCGGAATTATGCCCGTGCTTAAAACCGAGGGCGCTCTCGCGGCGGTAATGGGTCACGAAGTGGCGCACGCCACTCTTCGCCACGGTAAAGAGAGATACGCTCGCGCCATCAAAGGAAATCTTGCCGGATTAATTATCGGCGGAGCCGCAGTGGTCGGTGGACAGTTATTTTGCAAAAGTCCTCTCTGCAAAAACCTCACGGGACTCGGCGGGGCTGCCGCCGGACTTGCCATCGTTTTCTTCGACCGTAAATACGGTCGCGCCGATGAAAGTGATGCCGATAAAGCGGGTCAAATTTATATGGCCCGCGCCGGATATGATCCCGCCGAAGCCATTGAAGTTTGGAATCGAATGGCCGCTTCTAAAAAAGGCGGTGGTCCTCCCGAGTTTATGTCCACGCATCCTTCGGACGAACGCCGCCGCGACAACTTGAGAAGCTGGCTCCCTCAAGCTCAGCAGGTGTATCAACAGTCTCCGCAAAAATTTGGAATCGGCGCGGGCATTTAAAATCGACGAATTGTGGACGAAAGAAGTTCCGCTGTGGAACCAATTTCTCCTCGGAAGTGTCAACTTTTTGCACACTCGTGAAGATACTATCCTTGGGGTTCACTAACATGGTCCCCCTCTCTGTTGTTTGATATATGTACCTCATAATTCGTGTGAGGAAAAATGACGGACGTCGGAATTCTTGTAAAAGCTTTAGCTGTATTGTTAACCGTGGGACAACTCAATAATCCCGCGACTATTCGAACAACTCCTATCAATAAAGATACTGAGCGAGCCATTGCCGTCGGTCACATGCACAACGGCTGTAAACTCCTCATGGATCGCTTTAAAGACGTGGCGGGAATGGATCTCTCTGCTCTCGACAACGACCCGAACGATCCGAATAAAACGGATGAAAACAGTCTCGAAGTGGCGCTCTCGCAGTTGATCGAAAACGCTAAGATTTCCGACAAGAGCACAGAAATTCTGAAAGGCGTCGACGTTAAGGAAGCGAAAGATATTTATCTCGAAGTCTGTAAAGCTCGCCAAATGACGAATTCCCTAGCGCCCATTGCACAGGCCATTGATTTTTACAACGATGCCATCAAAGATCTTCCTCCTGAAACAAAACTCCAGGAGCTAAAAAACAAGCGGTTAAGTCAGTCCTCCACACTGATGGATGTGAACGGAAAATTTTATACCGAAGTTTATGCCACCGAAGGTCGTCGCAGCACTGTGAACTACGGTGAAATTCCCGATCACGTCAAAAAAGCCTTTGTCTCTATCGAGGATCGTCGCTTTTACCAACACGGTGGAGTTGATGAGATCGGACTTTTGCGAGCGTTTATGACGAATATGTCGGCCTCGGGTCGCCCTGAAGGCGGATCGACGATCACTCAACAAGTGGTCAAAAATTTAGTGGTCGGAGACGAATATAATTATCAGCGAAAAATTCGCGAGATGATCATGGCCGTAAAACTCGATAAGATGAAGGTCTTATCGAAAGACGAAATTTTAGCTCTTTATCTTAACTATATCTATCTCGGTCGCTCCTCTTGGGGCGTAGATATGGCCGCAAAAACTTATTTCGGTCGCTCAATCAAAGACGTCACGCTCGCGCAGGGGGCCTATCTTGCGGGTCTTACACATAAGCCCAATAAATATAATCTGTCTTCGAGCGGCGATGAGGCCGTTAAACGACGTAATGAAGTTTTAAGAACGATGCTCTCAGAGAAGTATATCACCAATGACCAATATACAGCGGCGATCGCCGAACCGGCCAACTTAGCTCCTTACGAAAACCCCAGAGCTAAATCTTCCCTTTACTTCATCTCGGATGCGCGTCGATATCTTATGCAGGAAGCAAAAATCGACATCTTCGCCGAAAACTATAAAGTCTACTCGACGATTCAACCTGATCTTCAAAAGGCCACTGAGTTTGCGGTTCAAGAGGGAATTTGGAATTTCGAACGCAGTTTAAATCGCGCTTCCTTCGAAAAGCCGGAAGGGAATATCGAAAAACTCGTCAATCCTCCGGCGCCCGCTCCTCGAGTGAACAATGCTCTTTTGACGCCTCATCAATCTCCGGCCGTGACGAATGCGGCGTTCACAGTGGGCTCGGTGGGTGTGGAACTCGCCGCCGCTCGCACGGGAACTCGCCGACAAAATCGTCAACGTCGTCGCGCCCCCGCTCCACCTCCCGAGCTTCCCATTGCGGAAACGCAAAAGCCTTGGCGCGAAATCATGCAAAGAGTGGCTAAGCCTCTCATTGATGTTCAATGGGATCTCGCCGTCGTCACTCGCCTTGAAGGCCGCCGCATTATGGTGGGTTTAAAAGACGGACGAGAGATGCCTTTAAGCACCAATGTCTCAAGCCTTAAGTTGTGGGACCTGATTTATGTGCGCGTTCAAGACAACGGAAAAATGGCAGACCTACGAACTCGCCCTAAAGTTCAAGGGGCGGCGATCGTGATTGAAAACGCCACGGGACGTGTCCTCTCGATGGTGGGTGGATTTTCTTACGCGGTTAACGAAGTCAATCGCGCCTCGGCCTTTGCGGCTCCTTGGCGACAGGCGGGTTCAACCGTAAAGCCTTTCGTATTTCTTGCAGCTTTGCAAAAAGGCTTTCAGCCCAACACTCTCGTTTACAACTCTCGCCAAGTTTTTCAACTTCCCGGAAGAGACTGGTCTCCAAAAAACTATGCGGGCGACTCGTCGGGTCCGATCACCATGCGTTCCGCTCTGGAGCAGTCGAAAAATATTCCAACGGCGCGCTGGCTAGACCATCTCGGTAACACTCGCGAAGAAAGCTTCGAGTACATCCGTAAAGTTTGGCAAGATATGGGCATCTATAATTATGCACAAATTGAAAACAGTCCCGAACTTCAAGCTCTCTACAAGGGCAACGAACGTGGCCTTCGGAATTATAAAACTCAGTACTCATCGTGGTCGAGCCTGCTCGGTACGGCCCCCACTCGTCTACCGGATTTGGCTGGGGCTTATGCCGCGATTGCCAATGGCGGCTTCCGTCCCAAAATTCGTTTAGTCGATCGCGTGGAGAAAAACGGAGCTGTTGTTTTCACCAATCCTCATGTTCAAAATCCTCTACTGCCGCCTCCAGGAGCCAACCCGACGGAGCAAATGAACAACCGTGCTTCGGCTTACCAGCTGAAAGCAATTCTTCAGGGAACTGTTCTGCGCGGAACGGCCGCTCAACTCAAGAGACATGGCGAATTTATGGCGGGTAAAACGGGAACGTCTTCCAACAACCGCGACGTTCTCTTCGCGGGATTTACCAATGAGGTGACCGTCATCGTTTGGATTGGTTACGATCAACAACAAACTTTGGGAAGTCGCGCGACCGGTGGAACTTATGCGGCCCCCATCGTCGAAAGCATCATTACCAAATCTTGGGATATTCTGAATAAAAAAACACCGCTGCGTTTTACCGACCAAGAGGTTGATAAATATTTGGTTCAATATCCGATCGATCAAAGATCCGGCGCGGTGCTTTCGCCAGGCTCCGGTGGATTTCTTGAGACCTTCCGCGTGGCCCCCGAGAGCATCGCTCGCGGAGGAAAAGATTTCTACAACACCAACTTGCAGATCGTCGGACAGTATTCTGTTCCGGGATTTGACGAGCCACCGACATCTCGCCGAGGCTTTCCATCCGTTGATGAAGAAGAGGACTCCCCGTTCGCACCGGAACCGCAATTCCGTCGTGAGCCGCCGCCTCAACGTCGAATGCGACGACAGGATCCGTCGTATCCTTTCTTCCCACGCAATGAAGAGCCCGATTTCTCGGAACCTGAGACCGATCGGCGTCGGCGAAGATACAATCCTTCGCAACCGGCCGAACGTTACTACCCCTCTCAACAAAACGAGAGAGTTTGGGGCCCAGGCCTAAGATAATTTTTTGAATCGATTTTTTTAAGAGGAGAGAACAATGTCACTAATAAATATATGTACCGCTGCGATTTTACTTTTCGCGGCCCCCGTGTTGGCGCAAGACTTCAACACGCCCAACGATAGACTCGAACCCGGAGTGGTTTACCAGTCCGAAAAGATCGTTAACTTTAATGATTGGATGCGAGCTTCGCCGGAAGAAGGCGCACTTCTCAATCGCTACCCTGGCTTTGTTCAGCAGAAAACAAAGAAAGCGGTTTTAGAGGATGGATCCAACGAATACGTGATTCGCATGTATGTGTCTCGCAATAAATTTATTGTGAACAAGCCAGCAAATCAGATTACTTTTAACCATATCTTAAATCTCCAGGCCATCAAGGCCGCAGAACCCGCATTCGTGGACCACAAGGTCATCACAACAGCCCAAGTGGTTTCGGAAGATCCTGCAAAAGCAGAAAAATGGGGATACATCAATGATCCCGCTCGTAAATGGTGCTCGGGAAATGTTCTCTGTGTGCAGATGCGTTTTAACTTCAGCATCATTGTTCGCGGCGTGATCGCAGGATATAATCTTAAGAAGACTTCAGATAGCGAACCCCATCAGGGACACGTAGACATGCAACTCGAAGCCTCGACAATGACTCCCGCCCATCTCACCGGTCAGAACGGAGAAATCTTAAAACGCGTCACCGGAATTCCCACACCTGCGCAAGCCGGCGTGATTCAAACCACTTTCTACGCGAGCGACTATTTTGAATATGGGAAAGTGGTTACCGTGGTCCAAGACAATCCAACACGTCCAGGAACTTCGATTGTCACTGCCATCTACGCGATCGGACTCAAAGACAAAATGATCAAAAAGATGGAAGCCATGTCTCCGATCCGTATTAACGACATCATTTCCGGCACCAGCATCATCAGAGGCTCTCGCGGACCCGAAAAAGGCTTTGGACCTTACACCCGCGACCTGACTAAAACTCTCATGATGACCCTCAAGTAAAAAATTTCTTTCCCTGCGCGAGCCCGCTCGCCAGGGAGGGATACCGTCGTCCATCGAGGACATAACCTCTACAAGACATTTGCGGTTGCGGTCTGCACAGATAATCCGTGATACCTCGAGTGAAGAGTTTGTGACAATCTTTCCATCCATGAGAGCGTTGTCGTCTTGGCGTCCAGCCAAGCCGAATTAAACCGTTGTTTCTATTTTCATTTTTATCAAAAAAAAACAAATTCCCACACAAACCAAAGCCCAAGGGGCGAGGACGCCCCGCGCGGAAGGCCTCCACGGATGGACAGATCGAGAACAAATAATCCCTGCTGTTCCAGAAGAGAAAACGGCAAATTACTCACCCCATAAAACTCCCTGTCTTCAAATTAAGCTTTCCAATCGATATGGGTATTATAAGTTCATCCGCGCGGTGACGGCGGCGGTTGCGATGGCTGTCAGTGGTGTGAATCGATGGAATAAGAATTTGTCGGGTCGAAAGTTTTGGGATTATCGGCCGTTCACTCGAGTTGTGATGGGGTATAGGGATTCGGTGTGCAGAGACCTATTGCGCGGCAGATGGGGGCTGCTATTCGAGGGGCTTCTTCGCGAAGGGCACTAGGGGCTCTTTGGTGTCCGCGGGTAGTCGGAGCTTGGCGCACCAGTCGAGTTTTTGTTTGGTTTCGCCGTGGTAGGTGTAGGCCAGGTTGTTTTTCATCAATATGTCCTTGAGGGATCGGCCATCGACGATGACTGTGGCGAGGATTCGGAAATACTTGTCACGCTCCACGTTTTCTAAGTGAACTTGCTTTGCATTTTTCAATAGATTTTCGATGAGTTTTTGTGCGGTTCTCGCCGCTTGCTTTTCGCAAGGCAATTTCCCCTTCATTTCGGGAGTGTCAAGATCAGCCACGCGAACATTAATTTTTCGACCAATAATGGCTGGGACATTAGGAATGTCGAACGTGAGCGTGTCACCGTCGTAATTCTTGATATATTTCACACAACGGAAAGTGGAATCATCGTGTTGGCAGGGCGTTTCCGCCGCTGCCAAAACCAGGATGAGATTAAAAAATAATCCCACCATTTCCTAGTGAATCACCGTCGCGTTCATACCGCGAACTAAATTCGCAAAAGGCATTGGGGGATAGTTCATAGTGATGCAATGAATACCGCCCTGACCTTGCGTCGCTAACTGGCGTGAAGGAACCGTTACCACTTTGTAACCAAACGACTTATAAAGATCAATCACCTTTTGATCATTCTTTTCACCAAACACAGGAACAAAGGCCGTATCGTCGACTATGATCGAGTTGATATACGTTTCGTAGTTGAGATCCGGCTCGGGCACTAAATGAACTTTAAAACCCATTTGCTCAAGCTTAGCCACGTAAGACTCTTCATCCGTAATCACATCGTCATCAGTTAAGAATTTAATGACTTCATCCGTGTGACCAATCCCCTTTAAGTGTTTAAAGCGAGTGACTGTTTTGCAACCGTACATATTTTTGAATATATCATCGGGAATAGCCGCCGTATCAGAGACACCACCGGGATAAGATTTTTTACGGTTGACCAAAAGGCAATCCCCCCGACTATTCACTCCAAAGTTTCCGCCCTCGTAAAAATAATTGTGCGAAAACATGTTCACGCCAAACAACTGTTTAAAGTAAGCATCCGGCTCAAAGTTGTAATAATAGCGCGCATTTGAAAGAGCAAACTTACCGTCTTCCCATATAGGCATTGGCAAGTTGTCGCGAGACCAAAAGTCATTGGAACCACTCACGGGAACCTGCAAAACATGAAGTCTTTCTTGAGGAATAAACTGTGAATATTTTTGCACTAAACTCTTTTGGTAATTCTTATCGCCAGATTGGGTATAAACGATCAACTGGACATCGCTTGGCAAGTTGGAGGCGACGATTTGCTTCATGGCTTTTGCGACACCGTAATAGTCATCGTCACTCATAACGATGTAGCCCGTTTTACCGTATTCAAAAAAAGGCTGAACGTTGTCGGCACGATACCCCACTGGACCCGGCTGCGACGACCGTGCCGCTTGTGAGTTGTGTTGAGCCATCATTTCGATCTGCTCATCGCTCGGTCCGTGAACTGGCAGCTGTTGAGCCCAAAGAGATTGAGCTGTTAGTAGAATTAAGCTCGTTAAAAGTACTCTCATAGTTTCCCCCCTATATTGAGATACAAAATAGCTTAGACCCCCAAGACGCCGAATGGGAAATAGATTCATTTGCTCCCCGTTCCAATCTTAAACGGTCTGTAATTTTGTGTGCGAAGAAACTGAGCATATGGCTCTCTCGGCCGTTTTACGGCTTGACGGCTCGGCGTCTCAGGTCAAAGATAATTGTATGAATATCAATCGCCGATCCAAGATCTACATCAGACCCGACGTGCAAAACTCTTTTATCAAGTTTTTAATCGCCTTCTGGTTGATCAGCTTATCCATGACGGTGGCCTGTTTGTTTTTTATCCTTATGGCCGTGGCCGTGGAATCGGGGGATGCCACCGTTCTCAACATGGTGATCCACAACGTCTCTCAAAACTTAGGCGTTGTGATCCTAGGATTTTTGGGACTCATTCTTTTTGCGCTCGGCTTTGGATA
The DNA here is from genome assembly GCA_019750295.1 of Bdellovibrionales bacterium. Taxonomy (NCBI): domain Bacteria; kingdom Pseudomonadati; phylum Bdellovibrionota; class Bdellovibrionia; order Bdellovibrionales; species Bdellovibrionales bacterium. Next base: position 61,575 of record JAIEOS010000026.1, read on the forward strand.
CTGGTTTTTTCGGTCGTTCACTACAAAAATTTGCGGCCCGATCTACAACATTCATCTCAGAGTCAAAGAGAAGCTCGATGGAAAGCCCAATGTGAGTGTTAAGATTCGAGAAGATGATTTCTATCATGACCTTGTCGAAGACATAAATAAACTTCTTCAAAAATAAATCTATTTTTTCTTATATTCGCGCGGCGGTTTAGTGAATTCGATGCGGAACACCGTTGTACCAATATCGTCGCGGATAATGGACATCGTTTTTGCCAAAGTGTTCATGACAATTTTCTTATCGAAGACCCCAGAGTTTCCGGTGAGTTCGGATCGCGAGAATGTGCACTTTGTTCCATCGCAAACGGCCTCATACTTTAAAAGCTTGACCGGCTGAATGCGTACACTAGAGCCGATGGAGCCCAGTGGAGGAAGATGGCGAAGAAATTCGTCCAAAGTTGTAATCGTTGTTTTCGATCCTGAAGGATTAAAGATTCCGCCGTCGAAGATTCCCCCCGGAAGATCATACTTAATGACATTTCCTGAGGGATCAGGGTAACCGATAAACATCGCCGCTCGCCGACGAGGGTTCGCCGACGACAGGGGCATAAATGCAGAGCTATCCACGGCCAAAAGCCCCTTCGGATCGAGAAGCTGAGAGTTTTTTGTCGCCAAAAAAGCACCGCGATTAAATCCCTCAAACGTTAAGCTTGCGGGAGTCGATATGTTCCCGGGCGGTGCTCCAACAGCGTAGGCCATGACGGGATCTGCGAACACTGAAAATCCCCGGCGATCATCTTGAACTAAAAGTAAGAATTCGGTCTTCGCCCCAACACCTAGAGTGAAAACACGCTTTATCGTGCTCTGCCCGAGGTAGAAACTGCTCATCCGATCCGGCTCGTAGTCAAAGAAGGGGTGGCCCGCGTCGTCTCTGATCGTCAGTTGATTAAGAGAGGGAGCGATGTTTCTAAAATCCTTAATGGCAATCTTATCCGATAAAAGAGTATCGACTTTGTAGTCTAAATTTTTCTCGAGCTGAACCGCCATTTTTTGTGTAGAAATCACCGATTGGGTGACGATCCCACCCAAAATCACAGTGATTGAAGCTGCGATCACGACTTCCATGATCGAGAAACCCTTATTGTTGATCATCGATGCTTTTGTTCCCCTGCTTTTCAAATTCACCGCCCCACTATAAATTCGTAGGTGCGCGCTTCTCCCGCCCAATCTCGGTGCGTGAAGCGAACCGTGACCAAATACATTCCTGCATAGGATCCCAAAGACTGAATCGCATAACCGTAGCGCCCAGGACATTCTTTACATTGCTCCACTGGAGCATCTATATCTAAAGACCATGCCATGGGAAGTTTTGAAGTGTCGTTTAAAAGTCCTTCGACCGAACGCTCTTTACTCAGAGTAATAATCTGAGTACTAAACGACTGACGAATATTTTCGATGATCGCGTCGACCATGTTATCGGAGGTATTAAGAGTGGCGCTCTCGCTGGTCAGTTTCGCAATCTGACTCGAACCGATAAACACTCCTAGAAAAACCATCATAAACAACCCGGCGCCGACCATCACTTCGACGAGAGTAAAGCCTTTGTTGTTTGAAAGTAATTTACATCCCATATTTTCTCTCGAGTTCGAAAATATTAAAATTGCGAAGTCGCTTAATGCACGTGGTGTCCGGATCGGTCACGTTCACTCGCGCACAATCGGGATCTACGGAAGTCCACCGCACGGGATTCTTAGTGGGCGAACCTTGCATAAAATAAAGAGTGCTACATCGAATGCGATCGGCCATGACCGGCAATCCTGGATCAGGGTGCCAGTGCGGACCGGGAATGGTATTGCACGAAGATCCATCGGCTCTTTTAATAATACTTCGTGCCCGTAAGAACTCAACCGCCTCTGGGTGATGCATGCTGTACATGCGGATTCCCGCATCAAAGGCCGAGGGGTCGACCACAAAATCTTTAGTGGGAATAAATGTTCCGATCATCGTGAGCGGCCGGGTTCGCGGAGCGATGACGATGCGCTGACACACATAAAATCCGGCGACATAATCCACCGAGGAAGCGATAGTGCAGGTCGCCATAATTGATTTCGTTTCGAAGTTGAGACTGTTCGACGAAATCAAACGATCTGTGGGTGTCGCCGCGTCCGCTGCAAAATGCCAGGAGTTCTCCGCCTTGAGCGCAAAGTTTTGCTCCCAATTGTTTTTGATGGCATCAAGGTTCACCCCTCCAGAGTCGATTTCTCCTCCGGAGCATCCTTTTAAAATCTCTCGATAATCAATAGACTCGGTCGGCATGCCGCTCGCATTGATTGCATTATCAAAATTAGCATCTTTATACAGATTACTTTCCAGTGTGAGGCTCCCACTGCTGTTTCTAAACTTAAAGTAGGCCGCGTTTTCTCGCTGGCATCTTCCTTTATCGCAGCTAAAGTCCATCACTTCCATTTTTAAGGTGGGCTCTTCCAGATTCCCCCCAAGATCTTTAAATTTATCTGCACCGATAATAGTGACTTCGAAATCACGAAAATGGGGTTGTGCCCCGGAAGCAAACACGACAGGACGAGCTTCAACTTGAATCGTTGGCGGGTTCGCAAATAGACTTTCGAGATACGCAATTTCGGTCTCTAGCTGATCCATGCGGTGCTCTTCGGAGGCTGTCGGATTCTTTTTCTTTTTGAGATCTTTGAGATCATCTTCGAGATCTTTGAGTTTTTTATTGTCGTACATGATCAATTTAAACTGAGTTTTGATGCGGTCGGCCCCGTCTTGGCCTTCGTACAATGGAAGTTCGAGCCGCTCTCGGGGTTTACTAGCGAACGGCTTCCATGTCAGTTCGAGTGTGGCAATGAGGCGATGCTTTTGAGAGTTGTAGTCTTCCCCGTCAAAATCGCTTTTAATCATATCAGTCGAGCTAGCGTTAATCCTTTTACTCTGCGGTTTAAACATATTTTGCACGCCAGACACCGTGTCGGGGCTAAATGCGGTTCGCCAGGAGTAAACTCCGCCCGAGGCGGTAAGGTTCCTGGCTTTAAGCTCTGACTTTTCGGTCATTTTTAAATTAGATTCTCCACGAAGTTGATCGATACACCGAGCAATGGCCTCGTTATTCACCTCTAAACCAGGCACCTGACCTGACAACACATCCAATCCGGAATCTCTTTTAGAATCTGTAATAAAACCTTTTTCAAAACCTCCGAAGAGATTCAGATCGCGCCAGAATTTCTTGTTTCCTGAAAGCATTGCGGGATCGTAGGGCTGACCAGTGGCTCCGGCGATCGTTCCATTTCCGAGAACTGCCTCATCATTAAAGTACGCCGGCGTAAAACCGTTGGACATTAAAAATAAACTCCCATTCACAAATACAGGGCTTTCGAATGTGATTCCACGGGCCGATTTCCCCAAATCGGGAATGGCCAAATGCCCACGAGCGGCACTCACACTGCTACGGCCGAGGTACATATTGCCAGGTAAAATTAAACTAAAATAATTCACTTCGCGAGGCGTGACCGCATATCGAGAAACTTCGCGAGCAGCTTCTAAACGGTTGCGGAGAACAGCGTTACTCTCGTCTAAAAACTCCGACGTGATTCGAACATAGACTTCCTGACTCGGTCGCGGAAGGGTGGGATCATCCTCACGCTCCACCGTCACTCGCAAACTTTTCGCTTTGCCACGGACCGTACTCATAATTTTAAACAAAGGATGTTGAGGACTCAAATTTGTAAGAGGAGTAATGATTTGAAAATTGTTGAGACTCATCGAGGTACCGGCCGGTGGCAGCGTTGGAAAAATGCCTGGGAAGGCTGCGGCCGCGGCACGCGCGTCTTGTTCATAACTCGGAGGCATCAGGAGACGAAAAGAACTGCGGGGATGACTGTAATTCGAAACACAGTTCTCGACTCGATCCGGAAGAAAGGCATCATCAAAACACCAACGATTACGGAGTCCATAACGGACGTAATCCGTGGCCGACTTCAACGCGAGACTATGTGTGATATTACGGCGCAACCCTGACATTAATCGGCGTTGCTCGATGAGTTTATCACTTAAAACATAGAAGGTAATTCCCATGACTCCGGCGAAAATCACCGCCATGAGTATGGTATTCCCAGAATTACTTCTCAGCGACTTTCGTAACCTGCTTTGGAATAGCTTTGAGCCAAACGTCAACAATCTCTGCTGAACGCTTCTCTTTCCCCTCAGTGTACTCAACAGTGGACCTTTCTCTAAATTCCGCGCCGGAACCTACGGCCTCAAATAAAAGCTTATACTTTAAGTTAATGGAAGAAATCTTCTGATGCAAAGGAATGACGTCTTTGCTTAAGAACTGCCCTTTCCCTGTGCTATCCTTCCATAGGACCAACTGTTTAAAGGCTTTATCTTTTTTATCGATCACACCATCTCGATTTTGGTCTAGGGTCGCCAATTTATCAAAACCATTTTTATAGTGAAAGGTATCGCCAAAGAGATCGTCTCCGCCCATCAACTTTTTATTCTTATTGGGTAGGCCGATGAAGTACCCCGCATGATTCGCCTCGGGCCAATAGGTATTGAAGCCTTCCTTTAACGGAAATTGGGAGACTTGATCAAACTTCGGTCGCTCTTGATCAAAGAACACCATGAGCGGAGAATAATACCCTCCACAAAAGCCGGCTTGCCCTGGGAAAGCCGCGCTAATATCAAAAGTAGAGCCATCGGCAGACGCCTCGACGCTAATATGACCCGTCGTCAATGGCCCATCGTGAGCGGCGTACTGAGCATGAGCTACACCTACGCGCTGTTCGAAACCGGTGATGTCCACAGAGAGAGAGTCCACCATTTCGGTGATCGTTGCGGTCACCGGATCCAGACTCGCGCCAATGGTTTGAGGAAAGGTAATGGAAACGTAGTTTCCAGAATATCCCGCTGTAGTGCCTGAGGGAAATCCGACAACTTCAGTGCCGATGTTGAGTGAGCGCTCCGTGGCCTCGCTACCAGCGAATCCTGCGGCTTCTTTAAGAGCTGCAATCGCGGGAAACGAAACAGAAAACGCAGTCGGAGTACCACCGACATTGATATTCCCACGCATAATCACGGTGGACGTCGGCGAAATGGGATTCGCTACTCCTCGCAAATTGGTTCCAAAGCAGGAGGCGCGAAAACGAATGTTTCTGTTTTTCGTCGTGAGACGAGTATTGTTCCCCGTCGGAGAGGCTTGCGCTAAGGGGTTACCCACATTCCCGCTACTAGAGACAGTAAGTCCCGCACCGTGAGCGCTGGTGTAGCCGGTCAAAATGAGAGCCGAAATTAGAATTGTCTTTAAGTGAGACACGTTTCCCCCTAGGTCTTTCCTCAATTCTACCCAACAATCAGGAGATTACAAAAAATTTTCGAAAGACCGCCCCAATAGAACACAACTTTTAGTAGACATAAAAAGGCTGACTGTCTTCGAAGATAGTGTCGGGATGTCGAATTAAGCGAATTTCGCGAGGTCCGAGACTCGTGGCTATGCTTCCTGTGTCGTAAATTTTTAAAAATACAAGACCGCCGCCGAATTGATGAATCGTGACCGCATTCGCCAAAGTGGTTGAGCACGTCGAGTCGCTATAAAACTGGATTGGATGTGGAAACGCTGCGCCCGGTGACACATCTATAATTGTAAAATTCCATGTCGAAGTGACTGTGGTCGAGGAAGGAATCATCGCGCCGTAAGCGTTCGTGGACTGAATTCGAACAGGAATACAATCTTGCATAGATGAGGCTGGTCGCTTCACCATGCGAGGAAGCCTCAACTTAAATCCCTCGCGAGTGTCATTCCCTAAAACTTGGATTTCGTAAAACGAACCTGTAGCCAGCGGCGACGTCGGAATTCCAAACTCCACTTGAGTTAAATGGAAGTCCACAGGATAGGAGCCTGAATCCATTTCGAACTTTACGAAAAATTGAGAGCGCGCCGTTGTGGCCGCAGCGGCTTCACTTAACTCCGTCGAACAGGTTTCGCTGGTGTATTCACGAGCCACAATCTTGTTTCCTTGAATTTTTCCTGAAACTCGAAAGGCCACTGGTGTGTGAGCTGTTCCAGATGTACTCGCCCGTTTGACATCGTACGTGTAGCATTGCCCTTTAAGAACTAGTCTTGGCCCATTGATTTCTAAATGCGTGATTCCCGCCGAATCTTCAAACATCTGAAACTGAGCTGTCTCTTGATCTCGCCTAAAGGCAACGCCTTTGACCACTGGCGAATCGGTTTGCACCCGCATCTGATATATCGTGCCGACGTAGCCGCTCGACGCTGGAGCTCTTATCCAGCGCATGACATTGTTCGTGCCTGCACTGATCGTAAAATCCTGAGCTGCGGACAACTGGTCGTCGCAGTCATGAAAACTGGCGTAAGACTCGACAGGCGTAAAATCGACGCTAGTTGCACCCGCCAAGGTTTTTCGATCCAGAAATTGAACGACAATCGGGGCTGTTGCGGGCTGTGCTTGGCCCAAAGGATTACGCAACTCCACTTCCACGGCGTTGCAGGTGTTCCACTGCATCTTTTGCCCTGTCGGAGAGCCGACTTTATTTAAAACGAGATGAGACGGAAGGTTTGCATTGAGCACCGGCTCGCGAATGGGAGAACCTTCACATTCACGGAGCCAATCATTCTCATGAGTTTTGAGCTCCATCGGGATGGTCTGAACCGCCCCTGCAGATAAGCTATTGCCTTCCGATCGCCCCACGATCCATACTTTCGAAAGCATATTCGTCGCATCTTTGTAAAAAGATTTGTTGCGCGAAAAATCCACGCAATTTCCAACATCATCTTGTTTTGAAGCCAAAAGATAAAAATTACGTTTTTCGCCGCTAGGGACTTCGATTTCGATGGACTGAGTGGCGCTACTTCGAACAACGCCACCAAAGACAATTCCGACTTGAAGAATCATTTCCATTTCGGATAACAAATTCTTTCGACCGCATCGGAGGTTGGAAAGTTCGGGCTCGGGACCAGCCACTGCCACATAAAAACAATTGAGTTCCGAGAGATCCGGACCATCATCGCTCGAAAAATCTGAGATTTTTTGAAGTGACTGGGGATCAGGGAGTTGAAAGACAACTTTCGACGCCCCACCCTTTTCGCGAGTGCAAGCCATTGTCAAAGTGAACACACAAAGAAGACTAAATTTAATAAGTGGCATGGATACGTATCGGATATTTTCCCATTTCCATGATCTTTTTCCCAATCTGAGACACTAAATTTAGTCCGGCAGGTGCGCCGATACTTTTTGAGAACCACTGCATCAATTTGATGCAGTGGTTCTCAAAAAGTATCGGCGCACCTGCCGGACTCTTCGGCGCACCTGCCGGACTCTCGGCGCACCTGCCGGACTCTTCCCGGACTAAAACTGGTCTCGGGGGGTATGTATTTTTGTGGGGAATTGCTGGGATTTTCCCGATAAATCCTTATGCATCAGCGCTGGCACGGCTTCGTTATTGGGATTTTCTTTTCTGCACTTTTTGCAGCGGGAACTCACTTCTATTTGACCGCGCGCCACGGTCGCGTCTTTCAAACGCTACAAACTTTTGATGACCGTTTTAACGATATTAAATTTAAATTTTTATCCCTCGAAAAAACCAATTCCACGGCAGTGCTTGTCGCTGTCGATGATGAGTCCATTCGAGAAATTGGTCGCTGGCCTTGGCCCCGCGATGTGATGGCGCAACTCCAAGAAGAACTCGTTAAACACAATGTCTCTGCCATCGGAATGGATATTATTCAGTCGGAGCCGGATCTCTTCTTCCCCGAAAAAGATAAAGCCCTAGCTCTCTCGACGGAAAAGATCTCCGATAAAATGATTCTTGGAACATTTAGTAACAACCAATTACAGATCCTTCCCTATCAAGATTATTGCGTGAACGAAGCCTTTCTCGTCAATGGAGGGTCAGAACTGATCAAAATCAACCCCACCTTTGTCGTCGACGATGTGGGTGCCGACTACGACGAAATTCCATGGGCAAAACCTTTAAAAATGAGTTTTGATTTTATCAAAAAACGAACGGAAGTCGCCTTCCTGCAAAGCAAAGTCAAATTCAGTGTCGATGAATTGACGGCTTACCAAAAGAATTTTCTCACTGCCCAGAAGACCTCCGAAATTTTTAATTACTGTAAACGTTGGCTGACCTCGGAAGACGAAATCTTTAAAGAGCACGGGCCCACTCTTCTTCCCGTCTACGAGGACATTCTCAAAATAAAATTTCCAGACCCAAAGCTATCAACCTTAGAGAAACTCGAAAACTTTAAGAACTCTGTCGACTCCCTGCCGCTTCCCCAGTACGGCGATTGGCAAGGAAATTTTCCGGAACTTCAAGAAAAGGCTCTCAATACCGGAAGTTTCGTCACTCAGTTAGACAACGACGGCTTAGTCCGACGTTATCCCATGTTCTATCGTGCAGGGAACAAATTAGGGACAAGTTTTGTACCCTCTCTCGCCCTTCAAACATACCTGGTCGCTAAAGGTTATCGCGCGGATGTTAAAATTGATAAAGTGAATGGTATAAAACAGATCGTAAGCTTTTCGATTATAGATCCTTCGAAAGATCCCGAAGTTAAAATACAAGATATTCCTGTCGATGCCTCCGGCCAACTGATTGTAAAATATTATGGTCCAACAAATACCCTTCCCTATGTTTCTGCGAAGGACCTTCTCGCTACGGATGATGAGTTCATCTATGTCTACACGCGTGCCGAAGACAATGAGCATGGGCAAATGCGGATCGAAGCTAAAAAACATAAAAAATCGGATTTTTTTAAAGGCAAAAGCGTCATCACAGGCGTGACGTCTCTCGCACTTTATGACTTGCGAAACACTCCTGTCGATAAAAACTACCCCGGCCCCGAAATCCATCTCACAGTGCTGAATAATCTTCTCAAGGGGGACTTTGTAAAACCGCTGGGACATGCTCACTGGATTATTCCTGGAGTGATTATTGCTCTGGGCCTGTTGATGAGCTTGATCTTAACTTTTATTGGCGCGCTCCCCGCATTAGGAAGTATGGTGATCTTTTCTTTAGGCTTCGTTTATATCGACGGAATGGTTTTTCACAAACTCCATCTTTCCTACTCCAGCCTGGCGATTTTAATTGAAATCATCGGACTGCACTTTACAACCTTCATCTTTAAATACTTTTCCGAAGAACGAAAAAAAATAGCCCTCAAAAAAACCTTTTCCAAATACGTTTCTCCCGCCGTCGTCGACGAACTTCTGCGGAGTGACGAGAATTTAAAAATCGGTGGAAAAAAACAAGTGCTCTCGGTGTTTTTCTCCGATCTGCGTGGTTTTACCGACTTGTCTGAAAAAATGGATCCGGGGCAGTTGGCGCAATTTCTTAATGAATACCTCACACCGATGACTCGCGTGATCTTTGACAACAAAGGAACTTTAGATAAATACATGGGCGACGGCGTGATGGCTTTTTTTGGAGCTCCCGTCACCGATAAGGATCACGCAATCAACGCCTGTCGGTGCGCTCTCCAGAGTCTCGAAGAATTAGAGATCTTGCGAACCGAATTTGCTCGGAGAGGTTGGCCCCTGATCGATCTTGGTATTGGAATCAATACCGGACCCATGAGCGTCGGAAACATGGGCTCTGCGAGCATTCAGAGCTACACCGTGATCGGAGATTCGGTGAATCTCGGCGCGCGTCTCGAAGCGGCGAATAAAGAATTTGGGACCCGCATCCTCGTCAGCGAATCGACCTTTGAGCAAGCTCAGAATTATTTTTGCTTTCGAGAAGTGGGTCGCATTGCCGTCAAAGGCAAAATCCAACCGATTCGAACCTACGAGCTGATTTCCGAAAAAGTAAAACCTGAAATTCACCAATGGTTAGATCTCTACCATCAAGCCTACCATCTTTACATGAATCAAAACTTCGCAAAAGCTCTGGAGATTTTCGAGCAGGCCGAACACCTAAAGTCTCAAGACAAAGTGACCTCGATCTACAAGCAGCGCTGTTTGGAGTACATTCAAAATCCCCCACCCGCCGACTGGGACGGCGTCGACCGCCTCAAAACCAAATAGGCCTAAAAGAAGCCGGTGCGGTAGGTGAGCATGGTCATGACGATCATTTTGCTAAATTGGTAGCCGTCGACGGAGGAGTCGTTGTCCCAGTACTGCACACTCCCCGTCAGAGTTAATCTTTCGCTCATATCGTAGTTTCCGCCGACGCTGTAAATGAGGCCTTTATCTTTACGGCCCGAAAACGAATCCCTAAAATCCATGTTGTAGTAATCGATTTTACCATAAGTGAGCCACTTCTCGCCGAGAGGATAACTCCCCCCGACTCCAAGACTAGGGCGCGTGTAGCGACTGTTCGCGCCAACGGCATCATTCAGTGTGTAGATCAGATCCGCAAAAACAGTCTTGCGACTCGTACTATTAAAATTATAAGACTGCGTTGTGGACACCGTCACCTTGGTCGCCGTCTGATCAAAATCCGGAGTGGTTTCAAAATGAAAAGTATCTCGCGAAGCCTCTAGTTTGTATTCCTGCATCCACTTTTGATTCTTCGAGCGCGAGTAGCTCGCTTCAAAGCCGGCGATGCTATAAATTAAATCGCGACCATCCTCATCTAAACTCATGTAGATCTGTTGGAACATCGGAGTGAACGTCAAAATCGAAGTTTGACTTAATCGAGTGTACGGCAAAGAAATTCCCACCTGCAAGGGGTCCACACTCTGAACCGTACTGTCGGATTTAAACTGAGTGTCTACGCTATAAATGTCAGAAGCCGTGGCCCGCGCCAACAGCTGATTTTTTTCCTGATTGATTAAGCGATAATCCAACGTGCCACCATACATGGCTCGATAGGCGCTCAAATCCGAGGTTGAGAAATTGTCGGCAATGTTGAGAACGTTTTCGTCGTAAATCAAGCCTGTATGAAGCGTGATCGCCCACTTCTTTTTTTGATCTCGCTCATACGCTTCCATACGGATCGTTTCTTCGAGATTTCTTTCGGCGATGATGTCGAGTTTAGGGTCTTTTGAATGATCTAAAATGTACTGAAAATTCTGTTTGGCCTCATCATACTTTTTTTGTTTCTGTAAGAGTAGACCCGCGTACATTGCAGATAATGGAGCTAAAGTTTCGTTTCTCGAGTCTTTGACATCTAAAAACTTTTGTAAAGCAAACTCTTGCTCGTTGAGCTTAAAGTGATTCAAGGCCTGGTAATACGGAAGCTCGGGACTTTCCACCGAGCCTTCCAAAAGGGAAAGGATCGCCAGGGAGCGAACAAATCGATTGTTTTTATAAAGACAGATGGCGTATTCGTAGTAATACGTGTCGACGCTGGCGTCGAGCTTGATCGCTTTTTCGTAAGCCTCTTGAGCCGTAACGTATCCCCCCCGATTAAAGAGAGAGCGCCCCTTTGAGTAGTATTCGTAGGCCTTGGCTTGATCTTTAGCTTTGTCCTCTTCGTTTTTAGAATTTTGCAGATCAATGAGAGACTGCCGCTTGGCTGTTTCCTGCAGTTGGAGCTGGATAAATTTGCGCGATGCCGGAGCCGCCTGAGCGACTCCGCAGATGATGAAGAGAAAAAGAAAAACGATCCTATTTCCCACGATTTGGATTCACCGTTCCCGTCGGAGGCACTGTGGGTTGAATGATCACTTTTGTTTTGTCCGTCTTATTTCGAATGGCATCATTAACCCGGGTATTCGGCGGTGGTGGAAGAAGTTGTTTGATCGGTTGCGGAGCTGGTGGACGATTCGCATCCGCCGTGGGCATCTTATCAAAGGCATCGGGAGTTTTATCCGAGGTGTCCTTAAGAGGTTCGCTCATCTCTTGAGTTGGAACAGCGGCTCCTGATGGTGGAGTTGCGCTTGTTCCCTGTCCAAAATTCTTCACCATCGTTTCGGAATCGAACCGACGGAAATCTCCCTCGGGAATATTTTTGGGGAGCGTCGGAGCGCCACTTCCGCTCGTCGCTGCCGACTGCTGCTTATTGACAATCACAGCCTCGCCCACCTGATTTCCTGAAGCGAAACTCGAAAAAGCCACGGACCCTTTAAAAGTCACCACTTCCGTCTTTTGAGTTTTGGTGTCGAAATCCACTAAAAAATCGGTTCCACGAACCCCGGCCACCGCGGAAGGTGTTTTAATTATAAATTTACTCTTTTCCCCATCGTATTTATTTTTCACTTCGTTACGAACTTTTCCTTCGTTCAGCTGAAGTTCGACATTTTTATTTTCGCCTTCGGTGTAGCCAGCGATCCTTACCGTCGTCGCCGGAGAGATATGAATGTTATTTCGATCAGACATTGTGATCTTGGCGCGGGAGTCCACTCCCGCCTTGACGGTGTCCCCCGGGTAGACCTTAAGTTGGACTTTCGCGGCCTGCGAGGAGCCATCTTTCCGATCAACCTTGACGTCGCCCTTAACCACCATAAATACGCCGTAGCTACTTTGAGCAAAGACCGAATAAGGAAGAAAGAGAAAAGAAAAAAACCAAATCGCTTTAAAGATCTGCATATTTACCTCGTGTGTATGGATGAATTATCACACAGACCAAATCGACTGGCTAGCTTTCCACAAAGTCACCGAACTTTTTATGAGCGGAATAGATCAAAGTCGAGATCTCTTCTACCAAAGACCAGCATCGGGATACCCCAAATGCTCACGAATCAATCGTTCGAGACTCTCACCAGTGACGTTGCCGTACCACACTTCACCCCCGACGTAGACGACGGGGCCCGCTTTAATTCCTAAGTAACGGGCATAATCGAGATGGTACTTCATCAAAGCCTCGGCTTTTTTATCGATGAGACATCGCCGAAGTTGATCCACACTCGACAGATGAGTTTTAGCTTTTTCCATTAAAATTTGTTCCGACTGATCCTTATTGTCGCCAATGATCTCCGGAAGATACGTCCAAAACTTTTGAGGCTCCTGGAGCCAAACACAGAGTAAGCCCTGGATGACTATATTTTGCATAATATTTGTCTCGGAGGAGATCGGTCGATACAAGAGATCGACATCCTTGGGATATTTTTCAAGAATACTTTTCAGTTGTGAGAGCACGCTGACCGAGGCCGAACTCTGAGTGTCGGAAAAAACAACCACCTCCAGCTGTTGATTCTGACTGCGATGATGGGGCGTCCAAGGAAGTTCAGACTTTACCGTGTAGTTTGGTTTTGGAAAATAAAGTCGAATAGGTAAAGGTAATACATATTTTTCGAGATAGTAATTGGTGGACTTCTGTTTGGTTTCGCTCAACCACTGGGCTTTGGCGATCTCTCTTTTAGAAGGGTCCATTCCCTTCTTTTGAATAAAGGCTTTAAGTTCGTCCTCGGAAATCGTCTGCGGCATTTCTTTAAAAACCTGTTTGTTAAGAAACTCCTCCGAAGAAATATTATGTTTCTTGGCTTCGAGATTTAAAAAATGATCTTTGACCTTTTGATAAATCAACTCTCGACGACGTCTGTAGATCTTGGTGTTCACTGAGCCTAGGAGGTAATGCTCCTGATTGGCATCCACCATGGTCACGGTTCGCCCATCGACGCTAACGGCGCTCGCAGGATTCGAGGCGTTGCTGAATTTTACAGAAATATCTTTTTGAGGAATTCCGTACTGATTCAGAATGGACTTAAAGTCGCGCTCGAAGTTTTTCCCCAAAACAACAAACTCTTTAGGAGTGTCTTGAGCAAAGGAAACAAACTGAGCATACAAAAGAGCAAATTCGATCTCGCGTTTCTCTTCGGCAAAGGCCAAAAGCTGCGAATCGCGAATCTCCTCAGGGAAAATCTTAAACTCCCCGATCGAAGCCACCTCTGGCGCCGAACTCTCCACATGCTCAAAAAGATGCAACCCTGCCTTACTCGAAGGCCGCGACTTCAGCTTCTCCCGCAACCAGTCGCACGACGACAACCCACTCACCACAAGAACCAGCAGAATAATCCTAAAATACGACATACCCCATCTTAGAAGGTACGCCGTTCAATTCCCAGACGCAAAGCGGTAATATCGGTCATACATGTTCAATTTCCCTTTAAATTTTTCGGGCTTGATTGATAATTGGAGGATGAAGAAAATTTCGATCTTATTTTTCTTAATCCTTAATCAATGCAGTTGGTTTGAAGGTTCAGCCCCAACCGCCAGTGACTCCGCAAATCTGAGTTACGTCGAAGAAGCTGTTGAGCATCTCAACAACCGAAATATCGATAAATATCTCACTTATTTTTCCCCCAATATTAATGTGTTCGCCAGTAATGGTTTAGGAACTACTCGAATTGCGACAGGGATTTCTGATTTTAAGGGCTATAGCTCAGCATTTACAAAAGCGAAAACATTTAAGGTTAAAATTTTGAGTAAGTTTTCAGTATCTCCTTGGGTTTTTGTTCATCAACAAACTAAAGCAGGCTCCTCACTTTTGGAGGCAGCGGTGGTATACCGAATCGATCAAGGTAAGATTGTTGATATGATGATCATTGGCGAAAAGAACTCTAAGTAAAATTTAATTATCTGGATTACGTATTTCAAAATAAACAATAGGGGGCGAAGAGGTTAGCTTCGTTCTCCCCAATCTTGATAAAGTCTAGCTTATGGAATTTGCTTAAACGTCGCCCAACCACTATATGCTGGTATCGGGTTTGAGGGATCAGCGGCTCTCGTTGCAATAATCACGACTTGGAGAGTATCACCAGCCACTAATTCATAATCAATGTCTATTGTCATCGACATATAATTGATAGTCGTTTTTGCATCCTCATCAACTATATTTAATAGGACAGTTCCATTTTTAAATACTGCGAGCCGCGCTTTATCTCCGGCCTGATACTGTGCTCCTACTGCTACAACTGCAGACACTTTAGTCGATAATGAATAAAAACCGTCTGTTGGCGCTGTGAATGTACCTGTCGCACTATCATAAAGCGAACCTAGGTCATAGATCTCGGTTGGGAAAATCACGGGAGCGAATCCTGTTGCAGGATCATAGACGAGAGAAGTACCACTACTAAAAGGTGCCTCAACTGAACTTTTTGACAAATTCCCCGTCCCGCCAACATTCGTTAGAACGTCAATTTCGCCAAAGCGATTAACCCCTTTAAAAAGCCCGGCCACATTATCATAAAAAATTTGTCCCACTTCTCGATTTGCCGGATGTGGATCCGTGTTTAAAACGGGTGCCACCACATCAAAGAGCGAGCGAATTCTTGACTCCTTTGATACTGCATCGACCGATACACCAAATAAAATTGCCAAAACTAAAATTTTCTTTTTCATGATGAAATCCTTCCATGATTATCCTGACGAACATACGTCGTGAAGTTATTCAACAATCAAAAAAAAAGAATATCAATAAATTTAATTTATTTTATTTCTTAATTAAAGTTAATATTTGTACTGACTAAATAAGGAGTGAGCAGAAACGTAGTTTAGCGACTATCTTAACCGGCTCCCTGACCAAAATCTCCAGGCTCAAAGTTCACCGGAATCAGATCCTCGTTATTCTGAACGTCATTGATGATCGCGCCTGGAGCATCAATTTTATCCGCAGGATCATCACCCATCTCGAAATAGTGACGCAACGCCGTCACATGAGCCGCCAAGTAATTACTAAACGCCGTGGTCGGATCAAAACCCAAACCGGTCGCATAAAGCTGGGTAATCGCATTCGTTGGCAAGAAAAATCTCCAAATCATTACGTTATCCATGACTCCATTGTATGGAAGTGTCTTATCTCCGTCGGCAGATTGAAAGGCTGGAGCTGGTTCATTTCCTAACGTTAAGGTATTAAATGTTGCCGCAGGTCCTACTGTGGTCGCTGGAGCAACCGTCGTTTGACTTATCTGCGCTCCATTTCTCCACGATCTTGAGGTGACAGCACCACCTGCACTAATGTTATGATCTCCACCAACACAAACTTGGTAAGTTGTGCCCACAGTAAATGTAGGCGCGCCATCCATCACGAAATCCGCATCCGCACTATCTTCCCACTTCCAATCCATCTCATTATTGTCGAATGACAGATAGAAATATTTGTCAAAGTTAGACATACTCATAAGTGTCTGGCCCGCCACACTTGCTGGACGAATCCACATACAAATCGTGAAATCGCCGTTATACCAGGTATCAGATAATGTCAGATATTCGTTAGTTCCATCTAGCTGGACGCCACGATATGTATACCATTTGACCGTATCAGTTCGCGCTGATGTTCTACCAGATCTGTCCGTCGCAAATACAGAAGTGAAATACCCATTAACACCTGTCAAAGTGAGACCAGCACGAGAATCTGTGGTGACATTTCCTACGTTCGAATATGGAACCGTATTACCTAGTTCGCCAGCATCGAGAACGCCATTATTATTTGTATCATAGCTAATGGCTACGCGATAATCGACAAAGCCAGATCCGCAATTATCGTTAGAAACGGACCAAGTGATTGTTGGAGAATTGTCCTCATCGTTATCGTTCAAAATGCTGGTGATAGTGATGTTTGGTGGATTTATAGTATCAACTTTGTAAGGCGAGCTGACAACCACTGCACTCACGTTACCCACATCATCAAATATACGAATACTCGGGTAATAATCAGTACATTCAGTTAAACTTGCCAACCCAGTAAATGTATATGTAGTAATATTATTTGCTAGAGAGAACCATCCAGCTACCTGATTACCACCTGCAACGGTGTTAGATAATCCAACTTCAATACGGTTTACGCCTGACGATGGTAACGGATCGGTTACGGCAGCCCATGTTAACGCCGGCGAGTTACTTGCATTTTGAGACCAACCACTCGCCACAGCAAATGAACTCGCATTATTCGGACTCACCGTATCTAGGAAGTAATTCATATTCGTATTACCTGCGGCACAGGTATTTTGGTTGGATCCTAAATCTGTAGCCATGGCGTAATATGTTTTATTACCGTCATCAGCTCCACCAGTGACATAGGTTAAACTGAAGGTCGCTCCACCTCCAGAAATCACCTGCGGAGCTCCAACAGCTTGTGTACACAAGTTATCTTGATAAAGCTGAACAATCGTCCCGTTCTCTCCGATAATTCCGGTTACGGAAATTTGCGGGGTGACATCGGTACTTTCCGTGCCATCATTCGGACTTGTCATGCCCCAGAACCAAGTTCCCGGAGCCGGGGCCGTGGTGTCGAGTGTATAGCTCACGCTGCTTGTTGAGCAAGGAGTTAAATTTCCGTAGAAATCTCGAGCCCTAGTCTTAAACGTATATGCAGCTTCGGCTAGAGCTGACGACGTGACCACAATAGAGCTGGCCACAGTATCATCAAATCCAACTTGAGACGTACAGGCCGCATCAGAATAGAGGAAGATTCTTAGGCCTGGAATAACACCATTCACTTGAATCGATGGTGTCGCATCAGCCCCTGGACTTGAAGAGGGACTTGAAAGCGTCAGGGCCATGACGTCGCTATACGAGCGACCTGTCATAGGACGAGTCGTCTGCTGGGCGGAGACACCGTTATTGTAATCGATCTCAACAGTATCGATGTGAGTGTTACTCACTGACGGACTAAATCTGACGAAGACCGTACAGCTCGATGCCGGCGCAAGACTGATTCCGCAATCGCCACCAGTCCCTGGATATCCGCCCGGGAAACTGTAGGGTGCCGCAAGACCCGTTCCATTCAGGCTCGTCGCCGCAACTCCACCAATATTATTAATCGTAAAACTCACAGTTTGATTACTACCGTTGAGTAAAGTCTCCCAGTCATACGTTGCAGCTCCTGAAATTGTTATTAATGCTGGGTTAGCGCCCGCACCTGTGATGTTACGTGAAGAGACTTGTGCACTTACACCGTTATTATAATTCACCAAAACTGTGTCATTGTGAGTAGCGACACCACCCGGAGCATATCTAACCACCATCGTACAGCTGGCTGCCGGAGCAAGCGTCGACAAGCAAGATCCGCCCGTACCTGGGAAAGTACCACCAAGGAAAGAGTAAGGAGCCGCTAAACCTAAACCGTCAGAAATTCCTGTGGCTGTCACACCACCATTATTCGTAATGGTAAATGTTTGCGTAGCGACCGCACCCACCGCTAGTGTGCCGTAATCATAAAGAGGTCCGTTGCTGATATCCAGTAACGCTGGAGCCGCTCCCACACCCTGAACCTGACGAGTTGTAAATACTCCGGTAAATCCGTTGTTGTAAGTCACGTTAATCGTATCAGACTGTAAGCCTACGAGTCCTGGGTTAAAGGCCACTTCGATGTTACACGAAGAACTGGCTGGGATCGAAGTTCCGCAGTTACCGCCCGTTCCCGGGAATGCCCCGCCGGTATAAACAAACGGTGCGCCAAGACCAACTTCCGCCACACTCGTCGCCGCAGAACCGCCCGAATTTGTGATGGTAAATATATGAGTCGCAAGACCGCCCGTAGCTACGGTACCGAAGTTGTATGGATCTGTATCGCTGATCGCAAGAGTCGCAACAGATAAGCCCGTTCCTTGAATCGCCCGCTGCGAGTTCGCCACAGACTGACCATTAAAATAACTCAAGTCGATCGAATCGTTCACCAGACCCGAAGAGATCGGAGCAAATTCAACATCAAGGTCACACGAAGCCCCGCTCGTAATCGTCGCCGCGCATGTACCGCTTGTTCCTGGATAAGTACCGCCGCGGAAGCGGAATGGAACGTTGAGCCCCACTTCGCTAATTGTTGTGGCCGAAACACCGCCCGTGTTGGTCACTGTAAAGATATGGGACGCCGTAGATCCCACGGTTGTTGAAGGATACGTGAATGGGTTGATCTCGGAGATCGATAAGCTGGCCGGAGAGGCACCCGTTCCTTGAACCGGATGAGTCGAGTTCGTTAAGATGGCCCCGTTATTAAAATTTAGATCCACAGCGTCGGTCTGCAAACCGTTGCTCGTCGGTGAGAAGGTGACGACCACCGTACAACTTGCAGCCGAGGCCAAGGTCGCTCCGCACGTTCCACCGACGCCTGGATAACCGCCACCACCTTTGAAGATGAATGGAGCATTGAGGTTTCCGCTATCGCCGATACCCGTCGCAGTGACGGCACCATTGTTGGTGATCGTAAATGTCGTGTCTGTGGAAGATCCTGTCGCTTGCGTACCGAAATTAAAAGGACTTACACCTGCAAAAGTGAGTGTGGCTGCAGTTCCCGATGTCCCTTGGACGTTGCGGTTCGATGTCGTCGTCACTGCTCCGTTAAAATATTGCATGCTGATCGTATCAGCGCTCACTCCAAGAACCGTCGGATTGTATGCGATCACAATATTACATGTGGCCGCCGGGGCAAGAGATGCTCCGCAGTTACCGCCCGTTCCTGGATAACCTCCACCAAGGAAGCTGTAAGGAGCCGCTAGACCCACCTCAACAATCGCCGTCGCATTGCTTGCGCCCGCGTTCGTTAAAGTAAATGTCTGCGAACGTAAACCATTATTGGCAATCAAACCGTAGTCGTAAGGATCAGCTCCGCTGATGGTAATGAGTGCCGGAGCAATTCCCGTTCCTTGGACGTTACGAGACGATGTCTGCGAAATCACGCCGTTGAAGTAATCGATATTGATCGTGCTGCTCATGATTCCAGTGCTGGTCGGAGCAAAGTTCACCACAACCGAGCAACTGCTTCCAGGATTTAAACTGTTAGTACAAGTTCCACCCGTTCCCGGATACGATCCGCCGAAATAAGTGAATGGAGCCGCAAGACCCGATCCACCCATGGCCGTCGCGGGCACACCACCGGTATTCGTCACGGTGAAGGAGTGCTGCTGGCTACCCCCGTTAGTGATATTGCCGTAGTCATAAGGATTCGTTTCGGAAATTGTGATCAAGGCCGGGGATGCTCCCGTTCCTTGGATAGAACGTGATGACACTACAACTGAAGAACCGTTGAAGTAATTAAAGTCGATGGAGTCTGGAGCCAAACCTGTCGTCGATGGAGCAAAGCGAAGAACAATCGTACACGACGACGCTGGCGTCAGCGTTGTTGAACAGTTACCACCGGTTCCAGGATATGCACCACCGACATAAGTGAACGGGGCTGCAATTCCAGTTTCGCTGATGCCCGAAGCCGTAAAGCCTCCGGTATTGGTGATCGTAAATGTATAAATCACGCTCGCACCGACCGCAACCGTACCGAAATTATAAGGATCCACTTCGGAAATCGAGAGCAACGCCGGTGATACGCCGGTACCTTCAATCTGACGAGTCGATGAAACAACACCGACACCATTATTATAAGACATATTGATGGTGTCGTTATAAGATCCCGCTAAGCTCGGATTAAAGCGAAGAACGATCGTACAGTTTGCGCCCGCATTGAGAGTTGTTAAACACGATCCACCTGTTCCAGGGAAGGCTCCTCCGAGGAAACTGAATGGAGCTGCCAAGCCCGTTTCAGATAGCGAAGTGGCTGTGACCGCACCTGTATTTGATAATGTGAATGTGTAATCAATATTATTTCCAGCCGGTGTACTTCCAAAATTATACGGATCGGTTTCGGAAATCGTAATCACCGCTGGGCTCACCGCAATACCCGTCACGTCACGAGTGGCTGTTTGAGTCGTTACACCGTTATTATAAGAGATTTCGATAGTGTCGTTATCTCCAGGGCTTGTGACCGTCGGATTATATTGAACGGCGATCAAACAATTGGCACCGGCCGTAATCGTGGTCCCGCAGTTTCCACCCGCCCCAGGGAATGTTCCGCCGACAAACGAGAACGGAGCTAATAGACCGGCTCCAGAGACCGCCGACGCCGTCACTCCACCAGAATTCGTCACGGTGAATATATGTGTACGCGTTGCGCCCACCGGAACTAAATTACCAAAGCTATAAGGATTGATTTCGGAAATCGTTAATAACGCCGGAGCCACACCCGTTCCTTGAACTTGTCGGTTCGCATTCTGAGTGGCCGCACCGTTAAAATAACTCACCGTGATTGTCGACGATTGTAAACCCGTCGCTAAAGGAGCGTACCGAACAACGAGCGTACACGAACCGCCAGCACTGAGAATGCCCGCACACGTTCCACCCGTTCCCGGATATGAACCACCCAAGAATCCAAACGGAGCTCCAAGACCAACTTCGGACATCGCCGAAGCTGAAACACCACCAGAGTTTGTCACTGTGAACGTATGAGTGGCCGAAGATCCCATCGCGATACTGCCGAAGTCATACGGATTGGTTTCGGAAATGGTTAAGAGCGCAGGGTTGGCTCCTGTCCCCTGAACCGCACGAGTGGTGTTCGTCAAAATCGCACCGTTATTAAAGTTTAATTCGATATCGTCAGTTTGTAATCCGTTGATCACCGGCTCGAAGCTCACCACGATTGTACAATTTGCTCCTGCATTGAGAGAACCACCACAAGTTCCACCGACCCCAGGATAAGAACCGCCCTTAAATACAAACGGTGCATTCATAGTGCCCGCATTGACAATGGCCGAGGCGGTCACCGCACCCGTGTTATCAATCGTAAATGTTTTATCTAAAGAGCTTCCCGCAGCTCTTGTACCGTAATCGAAAGTCGGCCCATCACTAATCACTAAAGTTGCCGGCGCTCCGGCTGTTCCTTGAACGGCCCGAAGAGCGTTCGCAGGAACTGCTCCGTTATTATAACTAATGTCAATAGTGTCACTGAATGGCCCCACACCCGCCGGTGCGAACTCCACAACGATGTTACAAGAAGAGGCTGGAGATAAGGTCGTACCGCAATTTCCACCAGTTCCTGGGAACGAACCACCCAGGAAGCGGAATGGAAGTGCTAAGCCAACTTCGAGCATAGCCGTTGCCGTGCTGGCACCGCTATTGGAAATAATGAAGGATTGAGATCTTGATCCGCCATTTGCGATGAGACCGAAGTTATAAGTAGGTCCGTTGTCGATCGTAAGGAGCGCCGGAGAAATTCCAGTTCCGGTCACTTGACGAGAACTTGTTTGCCCCGATGCTCCGTTGTTGTAATTGATATCGATAGTGTCGCTCGCTGCGCCCGTGCCAATCGGAGCATACTGAACGACAATCGTACATGAAGAACCAGCTCCAAGAGTTCCTCCGCAAGTTCCACCTGTCCCTGGATAAGATCCACCTAAGAAGAAGAATGGAGCCGCAAGACCTGAGCCCGACATCGTGTTCGCCGACACACCACCCGTGTTCGATAATGTAAATGTACGATTCGCCGTCGCACCGACAGTGACGCCGCCGTAATCGTAAGGATCGACTTCGCTAATTGTGACTAACGCAGGAGCCGCTCCAAGACCTTGAACTTGACGGCTCGAGATCTGAGCAGAGACACCGTTATTGTAAGCCATTTGAATGGTGTCTGTCGATAAGCCCGTAGAACTTGGCGAAAAGCGAACTTGAATCGTGCAGTTTGCGCCGGCCGCTAAAGTGGCGGCACACGTTCCGGCAGTTCCAGGATAAGTTCCACCTGTGAAAGTAAACGGAGCACCTAATCCCACTTCCACCATGGACGTTGCGATAAATCCACCTGCATTCGAAACGGTAAATATATAATCCACATTCGAACCCACCGCATAAGTTCCATAGTTGTAAGGATCGGTCTCGGAAATGGTTAAATTCGCCGGCGAGACTGCAGTTCCTTGAACCGTTCGAGTCGAGGCCACAACATTAATACCGTTGTTATAGTTAAAGACGATGGTGTCGTTGTCCGCCCCCGGAATCGTCGGCGCATATTCAACAACGATATTACAAGTGGCTCCGCCATTGAGAGATACAGTACAGTTACCACCAGTTCCTGGATAAGTTCCACCGAGATAGCGGTAAGGCGCTCCGATACCAATTTCTGTCAAAGCGGTCGCTTGGAATGTTCCGGTGTTCGTTAAAACAAAAGTATGAACCGCCGTCGCACCGGCAGGTAGTGTTCCATAGTTGTAAGGGTCCGTTTCGCTGATCGTGATATTGGCAGGAGAAACGGAAGTTCCCGTCACATCGCGAAGAGCACTTTGCAGCACAACACCATTGTTGTAATCAATTTGAATTGTGTCGTTACTGACAGCAACAGCGACCGGAGCGTATTCAATAACGATACTACAGTTTGCGCCCGCATTGATTGTGTTCGTACAGTTTCCACCTGTTCCAGGGTATGTTCCACCGAGGAAGGAGAATGGGGATGCCAATCCTAAGCCGCTGACCGACGCTGCTGGGAATCCACCGGTGTTAGAGATCGTGAATGTGTGAGTGCGAGTGGCTCCGCTAGCAATAGTGCCGAAGCTATATGGATTGGTTTCGGTAATCGTTAAGTTCGCCGGTGATACCGCATTGCCTTGAACCTGACGATTGGAGTTTTGAGTACTCACTCCGTTAAAGTAACTCATGGTTAATGTATCTGACGATAATCCCGGAGAAATCGGCGCGTAAGCCACTACGAGCGTACAAGAGCCCGCCGGACTCAGAGCCGTCGAGCAGGTTCCACCAGTTCCTGGATAAGTTCCACCGACAAACGCAAACGGAGCACCAAGACCCACTTCGCTCATCAGAGTTGCCGTCACCGATCCACCGTTCGTCACGGTAAACGTATGAGTGGCGACAGCACCGGTCGGAATGGTTCCGAAGCTATAAGGATCAGCATCTGAAATATTCAACACGGCAGGAGCAGCTCCTCTTCCCTGAACGGCACGCTGCGAATTTGTCGTAATAGAACCATTATTAAAGTTCAATTCGATATCATCACTCTGGAGACCATTAATCACGGGCTCGAAACTGACAACGATCGTACAGTTAGATCCTGCACCTAAAGACGCTGTACAAGTTCCTCCCACGCCTGGGTATGTTCCGCCTTTAAATACAAACGGAGAAGCCATCGTTCCGGCATCAACGATACTTGTTGCTGCCACAGCACCCGTGTTACTTATTGTGAAGACTTTATCTAAAGAGCTTCCTGTCGCGCGAGTTCCGTAGTCAAATGTCGGCCCATCGCTGATGAGAAGCGCTGCTGGAGCTCCTGATGTTCCCTGGATATCGCGATTCAC
Organism: Bdellovibrionales bacterium; assembly: GCA_019750295.1. NCBI lineage: Bacteria > Pseudomonadati > Bdellovibrionota > Bdellovibrionia > Bdellovibrionales > Bdellovibrionales bacterium. Next base: position 85,537 of record JAIEOS010000026.1, read on the forward strand.
GGTAGTGACCCCGATGCCATTATTATATTGCAGAGAAATCGTATCGTTATAGGCACCTAAAACGGTCGGGGCAAATTCAACCACAATCGTACAACTTGCGGCGGCACCGAGTGTGGTCGCACAAGTTCCACCCGTTCCAGGATATCCACCGCCTAAGAAACGGAATGGCATTCCGATTCCGATCTCTAGAATTCCCGTCGCCGCACTTCCGCCCGCATTATTAATCGTAAATACATGAGATCTAAATCCATTGTTTGCAATAACGCCGTAATCGTAAGGATCGGTTTCGGAAATGGTGAGTAACGATGGAGTTAAACCCGTTCCTTGAACAATACGGTTCGACTGCGCTACGGCAGCACCGTTGTTATAATCAATCTGAATCGCGTCAGAGGCTAAACCTGCGCCGATCGGTGCAAACTCGACAACGATTTGACACGAAGATCCGACGCCCAAAAAGTTATTACAGTTTCCACCCGTACCAGGATACGCACCACCCAAATAATTAAATGGAGCTACAAGTCCACCACCACTCACCGCGGTCGCAGGAACACCACCGGTGTTCACTAAAGTAAAGACGTGAGTTGTCGATGTTCCGATGGTGCGAGAACCAAAGCTATAAGGATCAACTTCGCTGATGACGATCAAAGCAGAGGCAGTACCTGTACCTTGAATCTGACGATTCACGGACTGAGTCGTTGCACCGTCGTTGTAGTTGAAAGTGATCGTATCGGAGACTAAGCCCGTTCCGCTCGGAGCAAACTCAAGATTGACTGTACAACTTGTGCTTGGGGCCAAACTTGCCGCGCAAGTTCCGCCGGTGCCAGGATAAGATCCTCCGACGTAACCAAACGGAGCGGCAATTCCGACTTCGGCTATAGCCGTTGCCGTAAATCCACCGGTGTTCGAAACCGTGAAGAAGTGTGTGAGATTACCGCCAATCGCCACGGTACCGAAATCGTAAGGATTAACTTCCGAGATCGTGAGTACCGCAGGGTTCGCACCAGTTCCTTGAACTTGGCGAGAAACGTTCTGCGGGTTGACGCCGTCGTTGTAAGAAAAATTGATCGTGTCGGTCTGTAAACCAGTGGCGTTCGGAGAGTACTGGACAACAATTGTACAGCTCACACCCGGATTAAGAGTTGTCGAGCAAGTACCACCTGTACCAGGGTAAACTCCACCGAAGTAAATGTAAGGAACCGCTAATCCGTTTTCGGTCATTGCAGAAACCTGGAAGTTTCCGGTATTAGTGATAGTGAATGTATGATTCACCGTTGCACCGATCGCAAATGTTCCGTAATTGTAAGGGTCGGTCTCAGATATCGTGAGTACGCCTGGAGTCACGGCAATGCCTGTCACGTCGCGAAGCGCACTTTGTGCGACAACGCCGTTATTGTAATCAATTTGAATTGTGTCGTTATCTGCAGGACTTGCCACACTTGGCATGTAAGCCACCACGATATTACAGTTAGCTCCGGCCGCAAGAGTCAGTCCGCAATTTCCACCCGTTCCCGGATAAGCTCCACCGAGGAATCCGTAAGGTGCATTAACTCCCAGTCCCGCCATTGCCGTGGCCGTGATACCACCACTGTTTGTAACAACAAATGTATGCGACGTTGTGCTCCCCGTAGGACGAGTTCCATAGCTGTACGGAGACACTTCAGAAATCGTGAGCAACGCCGGAGCCACGCCCGTTCCCTGAATATTTCGAGTGGCAGTTTGGACGATCGCACCATCGTTATAGGAAACGTTAATCACATCTGTGAGTAGACCGGTTCCTGTGGGTTCAAACGCTATAATGAGAGTACAACTTCCGCCCGCAGAGAGGGTTGTGGTACAAGTTCCACCCGCTCCCGGGTATGTTCCGCCGACGTACACAAACGGTGCGCCGATACCATTTTCAAGAATCGCTGTCGCCGCAACTCCACCTGTGTTCGAAAGAGTGAAAGTGTGCGACGTCGAGCTTCCGATCGCATTGGAGCCGTAGTCATAAGGATTTGTTGCACTGAGAGCGAGAACAGCCGGTGCTGCCCCTGTGCCTTGTATGTTACGCTGAGTGTTTTGCGTCGTGGCACCATCATTAAAATTGATTTGAATCGTATCGGCGTGCGCACCAATCGATGCGGGCTCATAGCTTACAACTATTGTACATGTCGCCGCAGCGGCAATCGTCGCACCACAAGTTCCGCCGACTCCTGGATAAGATCCACCTTTATAAAGGAATGGAAGAGCTAGGCCGCCAGAATCTGTCACACTGATTGCAGACACGGCTCCGGAGTTAGTGATGTTAAAAATGCGATCAATGGTTGATCCTGTCGCTCTTACGCCGTAATCATAAGTCGGTCCACTATCGATGGCTAAGGCTGCCGGAGCGCCCGCTGTTCCTTGAATATCGCGAGTGGCTGCAACTGTGGCCGCACCATTATTATAGCTAAAATTAATAGTATCCGGGAATGAACCCACCATACTCGGCGCAAATTCAATCACTATATTACAAGTCGCTCCTGCCGCTAACGTCGTACCGCAGTTTCCGCCCGTTCCTGGGAATCCGCCACCTAAGAAACGGAATGGAAGGGTTAAGCCTGTTTCGCTGATGGTTGTTGCGTTACTAGCACCCGAGTTTGTTAAAGTAAACAGATGAGAAAGCGTTCCACCGTTAGCAATGAGTCCGTAATCATACGGGTTAGTCTCACTGATCGTAATTAATGCTGGAGCTATACCTGTACCTGTCACTTGACGAGAGCTTGTTTGCGAAGCCGCACCATTGTAGTAATTAATCTCAATCGTATCATTCGATGTGACTGTCGCTGTCGGGGCGTAGGAGACAACAACGGTACAATTCGCTCCGGCCACGATGGTCGCCGTACAAGTTCCGCCCGTTCCTGGGAAGGCCCCACCGAGGAATGTAAACGGAGCGACTAAGCCCGATCCACCCACAACCGTTGCGTTCACCGCACCGGTATTTGTTAAAGTAAAGATATGATTCGACACCGCGCCAACAGTCACATTCGAGTAATCATAAGGATCTAATTCCGAAATCGTAATCAAGGCGGGAGCCGCACCGGTACCTGTCACTTGACGAGACGAGCTAACGGTGGTGACACCATTGTTATAACTAAAGACCATGGTGTCAGATTGAACACCCGTGGCGATCGGACTAAACGCGATGACAACGGTACAAGCGGCTGCAGGTCCAAGAGTGGCGGTACATGTTCCACCTGTGCCCGGGAATGCTCCTCCGAGGAAAGCAAAAGGCGCCGCTAAGCCCGTTTCGTTAATGACGCTCGCACCAAATCCACCAGTATTGGTTAATGTGAACGTATGGCTGTTCGATCCGCCACTGGCAAGTGTGCCGAAATTGTAAGGATCAGATTCGGTAATCGTGATGTTGGCTGGTGTCACCGCGATCCCTTGCACAGTTCGTGTCGCGGCTTGAGCATTCACGCCATCGTTGTACGCCATATTAATAGTATCTGTATCGAGAGGACTGACTCCACCCGGCGCATAAGCCACCGCGATTGTACATGTGGCCGCAGGATTTAAAGTATTTGTACACGTTCCACCGGTTCCAGGATATGAACCACCAACAAAAACAAACGGAGAGGCCAATCCTGTCTCTGCAATTGCCGAAGCTTGGAAGCTTCCGGTATTCGTTACGGTAAATAAGTGCGAGGCCGAAGCGCCCACAGCGAGAGTACCAAAGTCATACGGATTCGATTCGCTGATGGTGAGCAATGCCGGCGCAACAGCGATTCCCGTGAGCTGACGTAATGAGCTCTGAGCATTGACACCGTCGTTGTAGTCGATCTGAATCGTACTTGTGTGATTCGGCGCACTTGGAGCCGCAGGAGCGTAAGATACAAAGATCGTACAGTTCGCGCCCGCGGTTAAAGTTGTCGTGCACGTTCCACCCGTTCCAGGATATGAACCACCAAGATAACTGTAAGGTGCAGCGACTCCGCCACCCACAAGTGCCGTCGCCGTTGAACCGCCCGTGTTAGTTAATGTAAAGGAGACATTCGTTACACTTCCTGTCGGGCGTGTGCCGAAATCATAAGGATCAAGAGCGGAGATTGTAATCACCGCTGGCAATGTGCCCGCACCCGTCACATCGCGAGTGGCAGCCACCGTGGCAGCTCCGTTATAGTAAGCTAAGTTAATCGTATCATTCGCTACACCCGAAGCGGTCGGAGCAAAACGAATCACTAAGTTACAAGAGGATGAAGCCGAAAGCGTAGGACCACACGTTCCACCGGTTCCTGGATAAGCACCGCCAACAAAAGAGTACGGAGCGCCAAGGCCCGTTTCGCTCATTAAGGTCGCTGCAACTCCACCGGTATTGGTCACGCTAAAAGTATGATCCACAAAGGCACCGGTCGTCGCTGTGCCATAGTTGTACGTCGGACTGTCCGAAATTGTGAGTAATGCGGGGTTCGCCCCAGTTCCTGTCACTGGACGTGTCGTCTGTTGAGTTGTCGCACCGTTATTGTAATTAATCTCGATGGTTTCCGCGGCGGCGCCCACACCGGTTGGCTCAAACGCGATCACTATATTACAAGTCGCTCCGGAAGCAATGATCGCTCCGCAGTTTCCACCTGCACCAGGGAATGATCCACCCACGTAAACGTAAGGAAGAGACAACGTGCCCGCATCCGCCACACCCGTCGCGCTCACCGCACCCGAGTTGGTGATCGTAAATGTATGGGACGTCGAAGATCCCGTCGCTTGTGTTCCGTAATTATAAGTGGCCGCGTCCGAAATTGTGAGTAACGCCGGCGCTCCCGAGGTTCCCTGAACATCTCGTACCGCCGCAGCTGGAGCCGCTCCGTTGTTGTAAGCTAAATTGATCGTATCGGCATGAACCGCAACACCCACTGGAGCATAACGAATCACAAGAGTACAGCTCGCTCCCGCCGCAATCGTCGCTCCGCAAGTTCCACCCGTTCCTGGATAACCACCGCCCAAAAACCCAAACGGAGCCGCTAAGCCGGTCTCGCTAATTCCCGTCGCGATACTCGCTCCAGAGTTTGTCACCGTGAATGTATGATCTAGAACTCCACCGTCAGCAATCAAACCGTAGTTATAAGTAGGACCACTGTCGATTGTGAGTAATGCCGGCGAGATTCCCGTTCCCGTCACTTGACGAGAACTTGTTTGAGTTGTCACACCGTTATTATAGTTAATGTCCATGGTGTCGTTGGAAGCAACCGATGCCGTCGGTGCAAACTCAACAACGACCGTACAACTTGCACCTGCGTTGATTGTACCTGTACACGTACCACCTGTTCCTGGATAAGCTCCACCCAAGAACGTAAACGGTGCTGCTAAGCCAGAACCACCCACTGCAGTCGCAGGAACTGCTCCGGTGTTATTCAATGTAAACGTGTGAGTCGATGTTGCACCCACAGTCACGTTCGTAAAGTCATACGGATCTGTGTCCGAGATGGTAATCAACGCTGGAGCTGCACCCGTTCCTTGCACTTGGCGAGTCGAGTTTACCGTTGTAACTCCGTTGTTGTAACTGATATTGATTGTGTCCGCTAAAACCCCTGTGGAGACCGGGCTAAATGCAACAACGATGTTACAAACGGCGGCCGGTCCAAGGGTTGCCGTACAAGTTCCGCCCGTTCCCGGGAAAGTTCCACCAGCGAAAGCAAACGGAGCCGCTAGGCCGGTTTCGCTGATCGCACTTGCGGTGAATCCACCACTATTGGTCAATGTAAATGTGTGGTTTAGTGTGGCGCCAGAAGCTACAGTACCGTAGTTGTACGGATCCGCCTCGCTGATCGTGATCAAGGACGGAGTCACTGCAATACCTTGGACAGTGCGAGTCGCGTTCTGGGCGTTAACACCGTCGTTATATGCAAAATTGATAGTGTCGGTATCCAGCGGGCTCACTAAACCAGGAGCATAAGCTACAACGATCGTACAAGACGCCGCAGGATTCAGCGTGTTTGTACAAGTTCCGGCAGTTCCAGGATAACTTCCACCCACATAAACAAATGGAGTTGCTAATCCAGTTTCCGCCACCGCCGTCGCCTGGAAACTTCCCGTATTAGTTATTGTAAATGTATGAGTCGCTGTCGAGCCTACGGCCAGTGTTCCAAAATTGTAGGGATTTGAATCGCTAATCGTTAAGAACGCCGGTGCAACGGCAGTGGCCGTCAATTGACGTAATGAACTTTGCGAGTTCACGCCGTCGTTATAATCAATTTGAATCGTATCATCATGGGTTGGAGAACTTGGTGCCGCTGGAGCATACTGAACCACAATCGTACAGTTCGCACCGGCCGCTAATGTGGTCGTACAAGTTCCGGCAGTTCCTGGATAAGCTCCACCCACAAAACTATACGGAGCCGCTAAGCCTCCACCCACAAGCGAAGTCGCTGGAGACCCTCCGCCATTGGTCAAAGTGAACGTATAAATATTTACACTTCCGGTAGGACGAGTTCCGAAGTTATAAGGATCAAGTTCGCTGATGTTGATGACGGCAGGCAATAGTCCCGATCCGGTAATATCTCGAGTAGCTGCGACCGTACCCGCACCGTTGTAGTAAGCAAGATTGATGGTATCGTTGGCCACACCAGATGCCGTCGGCGCATAACGAATGACTAAGTTACATGTGCCCCCTGCAGACAATGTCGTTCCGCAAGTTCCACCCGTTCCAGGATAAGATCCTCCGACATAACTAAACGGCGCCGCAATTCCGCTCTCGGCCATTACCGTCGCCGCCACACCACCAGAATTCGTGACAACAAATGTATGATCGGCTGTCGCGCCGACGGTGACAGGTCCGAAGTTGTGCGTTGGACCACTGTCGATGGCTAAGAGTGCAGGGTTCGCTCCCGTACCAGTAATGGGTCGAGTGGCGAGCTGAGCTGAGGCTCCATTATTATAATTAATTTCTATAGTCTCTGGAGCGACACCAACGCCCGTGGGTTCAAAGGCGACAACGATTGTACAACTTGCACCGGTGGTGATAATCGTACCACAAGTTCCACCTGTTCCTGGATATCCTCCGCCAACATAAACAAACGGAACCGCTAAGCCACCTGCATCGACAACCGCCGTTGCGCTGACTGCTCCACTATTAGTAATTGTGAATGTATGTGACGTGGAAGATCCCGTCGCTTGTGTTCCGTAGTTATAAGTTGGACCACCATCGATGGTGAGTAATGCCGGAGCTCCTGCCGTTCCTTGAACCGCTCGAATAGCTGCAGCCGGAGCGGCCCCATTGTTATAAGCCAAGTTAATTGTATCGGCATGAACCGCAACACCCACGGGAGCGTAGCGGATCACTAAAGTACATGTGGCGCCCGCCGCAATGGTCGCTCCGCACGTTCCGCCCGTTCCTGGATAACCGCCGCCTAAGAAAGCAAACGGAGCCGCTAAGCCCGTCTCGCTAATTCCTGTCGCGATACTAGCTCCAGAGTTCGTCACTGAGAACGTATGATCTAAAACCCCGCCATCAGCAATCAAACCATAGTTGAAAGTGGGACCACTGTCGATCGTGAGGAGAGCTGGAGAAATTCCCGTTCCCGTCACTTGGCGCGAGCTCGTCTGAGTTGTTGCTCCGTTATTATAGTTAATGTCCATGGTGTCATTGGACGCCACCGACGCCGTCGGTGCAAATTCAACAACCACCGTACAACTTGCGCCCGCGTTGATCGTACCGGTACAAGTACCACCGGTACCAGGATATGCACCACCCAAGAATGTGAAAGGTGCCGCTAAGCCAGAACCACCCACTGCAGTCGCAGGAACTGCACCGGTGTTATTAAGAGTAAATGTATGAGTTGAGGTTGCGCCCACAGTGACGTTGGTAAAATCATAAGGATCGGTATCCGAAATCGTGATTAATGCTGGAGCTGCACCCGTTCCCTGAACTTGGCGAGTTGAACTTACCGCCGTAACTCCGTTGTTATAACTAATATTAATCGTGTCCGCGAGAACACCCGTCGAGACTGGGCTAAATGCAACAACGATGTTACAAACTGCGGCCGGTCCAAGTGTTGCCGTACAAGTTCCGCCCGTTCCCGGGAAAGCTCCACCAGCGAAAGCAAATGGAGCCGCTAGGCCCGTTTCGCTAATGACGCTCGCGGTGAATCCACCACTATTGGTTAATGTAAATGTATGATTAAGACTCGCTCCCGAAGCCACCGTACCGTAATCGTAAGGATCCGTTTCGCTGATGGTGATCAAGGACGGAGTCACCGCTATACCTTGCACCGTACGAGTAGCATTTTGTGCATTGACCCCATCGTTATAGGCAAAGTTAATCGTGTCGGTATCGAGCGGACTTACCAGTCCTGGGGCGTAAGCGACAACGATTGTACAAGAGGCGGCTGGGTTAAGAGTGTTTGTACAAGTTCCAGCTGTTCCCGGGTAAGTTCCACCCACGTAACCAAACGGCGTCGCCAATCCCGTTTCGGCCACGGCTGTCGCTTGGAAGCCTCCGGTGTTTGTAATTGTAAATGTATGAGTCGCTGTTGCACCCACTGCGAGTGTTCCAAAATTGTAGGGATTCGACTCGCTGATCGTTAAGAACGCCGGTGCAACGGCAGTGGCCGTCAATTGACGTAATGAACTTTGCGAGTTCACGCCGTCATTATAATCAATTTGAATCGTATCATCATGTGTGGGTGAACTCGGTGCGGCCGGAGCGTACTGAACCACAATCGTACAGTTTGCACCTGCAGCTAAAGTTGGAGTACATGTTCCCGCCGTACCTGGATACGCTCCACCCACGAAGCTGTAAGGAGCGGCAAGTCCGCCACCGACAATCGAAGTGGCCGGAGAGCCTCCGCCATTGGTCAAAGTGAACGTATAAATATTTACACTTCCGGTAGGGCGAGTTCCAAAGTTATAAGGATCAAGTTCGCTGATGGTAATCACTGCAGGCAATAAGCCCGAGCCCGTTACGTCGCGAGTCGTAGCCACAGTACCAGCACCATTGTAATAATTTAAACTGATCGTGTCATTGGCCACGCCCGAGGCGGTCGGAGCATAACGAATGACGAGGTTACAAGATCCGCCGGCAGAGAGTGTGGTGCCGCAAGTTCCACCTGTTCCAGGATAAGTCCCGCCGACATAGGCAAAAGGAGCAGCGATTCCGGTCTCCGACATCACCGTCGCAGAAACTCCCCCAGTGTTGGTCACTACAAAAGTGTGGTCGGCTGTTGCGCCCACCGTTACCGGTCCGTAGTTATAAGTGGGTCCGCTGTCGATAGCTAACAGGGCAGGGTTTGCACCTGTTCCAGTAATAGGACGAGTCGTTTGTTGAGCCGAAGCTCCGTTGTTATAATTAATCTCTATCGTTTCCGCCGCTACACCTAGACCTGTCGGCTCAAAAGCCACAACGATTGTACAGCTCGCGCCCGTGGCGATCGTAGCGCCGCAAGTTCCTGCTGTTCCAGGATAAGCTCCACCCACGTAAACATACGGAGGAGACAACGTGCCCGCATCGGCCACAGCTGTTGCGCTTACCGCACCGGAGTTTGTAATTGTGAATGTTCGCGTGGTCGAAGACCCTGTCGCTTGGGTGCCGTAGTTATAAGTTGGACCGCTGTCGATGGTGAGTAATGCTGGCGCACCCGCAGTCCCCTGAACCGCACGCGTGGCGGCTGCCGGCGCAGCACCGTTATTGTAAGCCAGATTAATCACGTCACCATTAACACCCACTCCCACCGGAGCGTAGCGAATGACTAACGTACACGAAGCTCCGGCGGCGATGGTGATACCGCAAGTTCCACCTGTTCCTGGATATCCACCACCTAAGAACGCAAAAGGAGCCGCTAAGCCTGTTTCGCTAATTCCTGTGGCGATACTGGCTCCAGAATTGGTCACTGTAAAGGTGTGATCCGCAACTCCGCCGTCGGCAATTAAGCCATAGTTATAAGTCGGACCACTATCAATTGTAAGGAGCGCTGGAGAAATACCCGTACCAATCACCTGTCGCGAGCTTGTTTGCGTGGTCGCTCCGTCGTTGTAATTGATATCCATGACGTCATTGGATGCCACTGGAGCAATAGGTGCGAACTCAACAACTACAGTACAGCTGGCACCGGCGTTGATGGTTGCCGTACACGTTCCGCCCGTTCCTGGGAATGCGCCACCCAGGAATGTAAACGGAGAAGCTAAACCAGATCCACCCACGGCAGTCGCCGCGACAGCCCCGGTATTATTTAATGTAAATGTATGAGTGGACGTTGCGCCCACGGTGATGTTTGTAAAATCATAAGGGTCCGTATTAGAGATGGTGATCAAAGCCGGTGCCGCGCCAGTACCTTGAACTTGCCGATTCGATGTGACAGTCCCGGCTCCATTGTTATAACTGATGACCATCGTATCACTGGCCACACCAGTTCCCGTTGGGCTAAACGCTACAACAAGAGTACAACTGGCCGAGGCCGCAAGAGTGACCGTACAAGTTCCTCCGGTGCCCGGGAAAGCGCCACCGACAAATGCAAAAGGAGCTGCGAGGCCGGTTTCTAATAAAGCCGAAGCTTGGAAACCACCGGTATTTGTGAGAGTGAAGGTGTGTGGAGCGCTAGCTCCCGTCGCTACCGTTCCATAGTCATAAGGATCGGCATTACTGATTGTTATATTCGCTGGAGTGACTGCCACCCCTTGAACTGTTCGGGTTGACGCCTGCGCATTGACACCGTCGTTGTAAGCCATGTTGATCGTATCAGTATCTAATGGACTCACCAAGCTTGGAGCGTATTGAACAACAATCGTACAGTTGGCTCCAGCGTTAAGAACATTCGTACACGTTCCCGCCGTTCCAGGATATGAACCACCGACAAATGTAAATGGAGCTGCTAACCCAGTTTCGTTCACCGCCGTCGCTTGGAATCCGCCGGTGTTCGTGATCGTAAAGGTATGAGTTGCACTCGACCCTGTCGCTAGAGTTCCAAAGTTATACGGATTGGAGTCGCTAATAGTAAGAAGAGCCGGAGCTACGGCAACGGCCGTTAACTGTCGGAGTGTACTCTGCGCATTGACCCCGTCATTGTAATCAATCTGGATCGAGTCTAAATGAGTCGGAGTACTCGGAGCTACCGGCGCGTAAGAAACAACGATGGTACAGTTCGCCCCCGCATTGAGCGTTGTCGTACATGTTCCACCCGTTCCGGGATAAGCACCACCAAGATAGCTGTAAGGAGCGGCCAAACCAAGTCCAACGATAGCTGTGGCTGGAGAACCCCCACCGTTCGTTAATGTGAACGTTGCATTGGTGATACTTCCCGTTGGCTGCGTGCCGAAATCGTAAGGATCTAGAGCACTGATAGAGATCGTCGCGACGTTGAGTCCGGCACCCGTGATGTCTCGAGTGGCGGCGACTGTTGCCGTTCCATTGTAATAAGCAAGATTGATCGTGTCGTTAGCAACACCCGAGGCCACTGGAGCGTAGCGAATATTCAAAGTACAACTTCCCGCTGCGCTTAATGATGCCGTACACGTTCCACCAGTTCCAGGGAAGCTTCCACCGACAAACGCGAACGGAGCCGCTAGACCTGTTTCGCTAATGAGAGTGGCCGCAACACCGCCAGTGTTGTTCACCGTAAACATGTGATCCGCAAATGAACCCACAGTGACGTTCCCAAAATTGTACGTCGGACCACCATCGATCGCGAGAAGGGCCGGGTTCGCTCCCGTTCCCGTAACCGCACGATTCGTAGATTGAGCGGAAGCTCCGTTGTTATAATTGATATCGATACTGTCATTGAACGCGCCGACGCCGACGGGTTCAAAAGCCACGATGATCGTACAACTCGCTCCAGTGAGAATAGTTGCTCCGCAAGTTCCACCGGTTCCAGGGTACGCACCACCCACATAAGTGAAAGGTGAGGCCAATCCACCCGCATCTGTCACACCCGTTGCGCTCACTGCGCCCGAGTTACTGATTGTAAATGTTCTTGGGGTGCTCGATCCTGTCGCTTGAGTATTGTAATTGTACGTCGGACCGCTGTCGATTGTGAGTAATGCCGGAGCTCCCGATGTTCCCTGAACGTCGCGAGTCGCTGCGGTGACTGCCGCCCCGTTGTTATAGACAAAGTTAATTGTATCTGAATGAACGGCTACACCCACAGGCGCATAGCGAATGACCACGGTACATGTGGATCCCGCCGCAATCGATGCTCCGCAAGTTCCACCAGTTCCTGGATAACCACCGCCAAAGAAAGCAAAAGGAGCGGCTAAACCGGTCTCGCTGATTCCCGTCGCTGTGCTCGCTCCGGAATTGGTAATGTTAAATGTATGATTGAGCACGCCACCGTCGGCAATCAAACCGTAATTGAAGGTAGGGCCGCTGTCGATTGTGAGTAAGGCCGGAGAAATTCCCGTACCGATCACTTGGCGAGAGCTTGTTTGTGCATTAACTCCATTATTATAGTTTATATCCATGGTGTCGTTCGAGGCCACTGGAGCTGTTGGAGCAAACTGAACAACGACAGTACAGTTGGCGCCTGCGTTGATCGTCGCCGTACAAGTTCCACCGGTTCCCGGGAATGTTCCACCCAAGAACGTGAATGGAGCCGCAAGCCCTGATCCGCCCACCGCACTAGCGACGATAGCGCCAGTATTGGTGATCGTGAAAGTTCGCGTGGCGGTTGCACCCACCGTAATATTTCCAAAGTCATAAGGATCGGTATCCGTGATCGTGAGAAGAGCCGGAGCCGCTCCCGTTCCTTGAATCTGACGAGTGACATTCGTTACTGTCGCTCCGTTATTGTAACTGATATCGATCGTATCACTGGCGACGCCCGAACCTGTCGGTGCAAATTCAATATTGATCGTACAGCTCGATGTCGGAGTTAATGTGGCCGCACAATTTCCACCCGTTCCAGGATAAGTCCCGCCGACATATCTAAACGGAAGAGCAATTCCGATCTCACTCATTGCCGAAGCTGTAAACCCGCCCGTATTAGTGACCGTAAACGAGTGAGGAGTCGAGCTACCGATAGCCCGTAAGCCGTAATCATAAGGATCTGTTTCCGAAATCGTAAGGAGAGCAGGATTTGCGCCCGTCCCTTGAACGGTGCGAGTGACGTTCTGAGCGTTCACGCCATCATTGTACGCAAAGTCAATGGTATCATTCTGAACTCCCACCAGCGATGGAGCGTACTGAACCACGATCGTACAATTCGCACCACCGGCTAAAGTCGCTGTACAGTTTCCGCCGGTTCCGGGATAAGTTCCACCGAAATAAGTAAAAGGAGCGGCGAGCCCTGATTCTAAAATTGAAGACGCAGGAAATCCGCCGGTGTTCGTGATCGTAAATGTATGATTCACACTCGAACCTAAAGCCAATGTTCCAAAATTATAGGGATTCGTTTCGCTAATAGTGAGAAGCGCAGGAGTGACTGCAGTTCCCGTGAGATTACGGCTGATCGACTGAGCAGCAGCGCCATCGTTATAATTGATCACTACGGTATCTGCGTCGGCAGGATTTGGAACCGAGGGAGAGTAAGAAACAACTATCGTACAACTCGCGCCGACCGCAAGTGTCGTCGTACACGTTCCCGCCGTTCCAGGATACCCTCCTCCGAGGAAATTAAACGGGAAGGCTAATCCTGTACCACCCATGGACGTCGCTATTGTGCCGCCTGTGTTTGTCAGAGAGAAGGTGGTATTGTTCACACTTCCTGTCGGAACTGTTCCGAACGCATAAGGATCAACCCCGGCGATAACGATCACCGCTGGGCCCAACGCCGTTCCTTGAATAGGACGAGACGTGATTTGTGTAGCGGCGCCATCAAAGTAGGTGAGCTCTAAAGTGTCTGAAGGAGCGCCCGTCACCGTTGGAACAAATTCCACCCGAACAGAGCAAGTGGCTCCAGCATTGAGAGATGTCGTACAAGTGCCGCCCGTTCCTGGATAAGCCCCACCAAGATATCTAAATGGAAGTGCCAAGCCCGCATTGTCTCCGAATGTGGTGGCAGCAACACCGCCCGAGTTATTCACATTAAATGTACGTACGGCAGTCGCACCTACCGTGACGCTACCGTAATCGTAAGTCGGACCACTATCGATTGTCAGAAGTGCAGGATTTGCACCAGTTCCAGTGAGAGGACGATTCGAAACAACGTTGGCGGCACCGTTATTATAGTTAATATCTACGATGTCGTTATGAACCGCGACCGTTGTTGGCTCGTAGGTCACAACCACGGTACAAGACGCGGCCGCCGCGAGAGTGACGCCGCAAGTTCCACCCGTTCCGGGATAAGATCCATTCTTATAGAAAAATGGGGCCGCCAATCCAGTTCCTGTGATCGTCGTCGCAGAAACCGCGCCCGTATTATTTAAAGTGAGAGTTTGATCCGTCGTCGAACCGGTTGCTTTAATTCCAAAATCAAAGGTTGGCCCGTTACTAATCGTAATGTTCGCAGGAGCGCCGGCTGTTCCTTGAATATCTCTCAGCGCCGCTGTCGTCACCGCACCGTTATTGTAGGAGAGATTTATCGTATCGTTAAATGGACCTAAACCGGACGGAGCAAATTCAACAACAATAAGACAGCTAGCACCAGCGCCCAAAGTCGCACCGCAGTTTCCACCTGTACCTGGATAGACTCCACCTAAGAAAGCAAACGGCGCCGCTAAACCTGTTTCTAAAATTGCTGTCGCGCTGAAGGCTCCGGAGTTCGAGACAGTAAATGCATGGGAAATTGTTCCACCGTTGGCGATCAGTCCAAAATTATAAGTTGGCCCATCAGAGATCGTAAGGAGAGCGGGAGCTGAGCCTGATCCCGTGATTAAACGCGTGCTCGTCTGCGCGTTGACTCCATTATTATAATTAATATCAATACCATCGTTATAAGTGCCGGTCACTGTCGGGGCGAAGCGCACGATGATTGTACACGTCGCCGCTGGTGCGAGTGTCGCTACGCAAGTTCCACCGCCAGGATATGCACCACCGGCAAATGTAAATGGAGCGGCGAGACCCGTTCCTGCTAATGCAGTCGCGGGAACACCACCTGTATTGGTCAATGTAAATGTATGATCCGCAAAAGCGCCGTTGGCTAAATTACCATAGTCGTAAGGATCTGTTTCCGTCAGCGTGATCAACGCAGGGCTCGCTCCGGTACCTTGGATATTCAATGTGCTATTTACGCCTGTCGCGCCGTTGTTGTAATTGATTTGAATTGTATCCGTCTGGAGACCCGTCAAAGTCGGTGAGAACGCAATAATGAGCGTACAGGAACTTCCCTGATTGAGAGTCGCTGTACATGTTCCGCCGGTGCCTGGATATGCGCCACCCACGTAAGCAAAAGGAGCCGCAATTCCCACTTCGGCGATACCTGTCGCTGGAACTCCACCCGTGTTACTGACCGTATACGTAGATGGGGCCGTAGCTCCAGTCGCTAAAGTGCCGTAGTCGTAGGCTACACCACCGTTAATCGTTAAGAGTGCCGGACTTGCTCCCGTACCTACCACATCACGCAAGCTGGATTGAGTGGTAAATCCGTTATTGTAATCAATTTGAATTGTATCTAGGAACGCGCCATTCACTGTCGGGGAAAATCTCACCACGATAGTACATGTGGCGGCCGGAGCTAAATTCGCCGCACAGGTCCCACCGGCTCCAGGATAAGAACCCCCAGCAAAAGAGAATGGAGCTGCAAGTCCAGTTCCCGTAATTGAGGACGCAATAAATCCACCCGTATTCGTAACGGTGAACGTATGATCGGTATTGCTCGTTGTCGCTTGAATTCCGTAATCGTAAGAAGGACCGTCTGTAATTGTGAGAACTGCCGGAGGAACTCCAGTGCCGGTGACGGTTCGCGTGGAGGTTTGCGGGAGAGCGCCATCATTGTAGTTGATTTCGATATTATCAGTCGCTAAGCCTAAAGCTAAAGGCGCATAGGTGATTTCAATGTTACAACTTGCACCCACAGCCAAAGTCGGTCCGCAGTTTCCACCGGTTCCAGGATAAGCACCGCCGGTGAATGTAAAGGGAGCCGCTAATCCGGTTCCTGCCATCAAGGTGGCGGCGATACCGCCGGAGTTACTCACTATAAAAATACGATTGGTCACTGAACCCTGCGGAAGAGAACCAAAGTCGTACGAAGGCCCATCGGAGATGGTGAGAAGTGCTGGATTCACCGCATTTCCTGTGACACCCCGAGTGGCCACTTGCACGAGAGCTCCATCATTGTAAGTTAACTCGATATCGTCATTCTGAATTCCCGTAACGACTGGAGAAAAATTTACCACGATGTTACAGTTCGATCCGTCGGCAATAATCGCAGTACAAGTTCCACCGGTTCCTGGATAAGATCCACCCGCAAAACTATAAGCACCCGCCAAGCCTCCACCCGTCACTCCTGTCGCCGGAGCTCCACCGGTGTTAGTGACAATAAAGGTTTGCGACGTTGTCGATCCTGTGGCCTGATCTCCAAAGTCAAAAGTAACGCCTAAATTTATCGATAGTAAGGCAGGATTTACGCCTGTTCCTTGCATCGGACGTGGTGTGTTCTGTGGACCCGCGCCGTCGTTGTAATTCATATCTAAAGTGTCAGTCTGTAAACCAAGGACGGTGGGCGTAAACGTGACCACCACTGTACATGTGGCCGCCGGAGCCAAGGTGGCCCCGCAAGTTCCCGCAGCTCCAGGATAGGTTCCGCCAGCAAACTCAAATGGAGAAGCGATATTCACACCATTCATTGCTGTGGCATCAACACCACCCGTATTTGTGATTGTGTAAGTGTGAGGTGTCGCCGAAGTGATTACACGATTTCCATAATCGTAGGTAGGTCCATGACTAATCGTTAATAGCGCGGGGTTCGCTCCGTTTCCGGTGAGAGGACGAGCCACATTCACAACCGTCGCGCCGTTATTATAATCGACAACTACGGAATCGTTAAAAGTTCCAATTCCGATAGGACTAAACGAAACTGAAATCGTACAAGTCATCGTCGGAGGAAGAGCGCCAGCACAAGTTCCACCGGTTCCAGGATAAGCTCCACCGGTAAACGAGAATGGAGCCGCAAGACCACTTCCGCTCATCGCGGTTGAGTCAACGCCACCGATATTCGTCACCGTAATAAAGACGGATGTGGTGCCGCCCGTTGCGATATTGCCAAAATTATGAGTCGCTCCATGACTTAATGTGAGGAGGGTCGGAGCAGCTCCCGTACCCTGCACTGGGCGAGTTGCAGAAGCCGCGATAACTCCATTATTATAATTCACTGTAAGAGTATCTGACAAAGCTCCCGAAGTGATGGGCGCAAAAGAAACTTCCACGTTACAAGAAGCACCAGCGATCAACGTTGTGGAACAATCGCCACCTGTGCCTGGATATGTACCACCAGTAAAGGTAAAGTTGGCTCCAAAGGCTCCGCCGGTCATGCCCGTGGCCGTCACACCACCGGTGTTGGTGACTTGGAAGATGTGACTTAACGACGAACCCGTCGCTAAAGTCCCATAGTCATAACTTGGAGCTTCGTTGATACTTAACACGGCCGGGGCTGCACCCGTTCCGGTCATGTCACGGGTCACGTTGGCGTTCGCCGCACCATCATAATAATCGATGACGAGGGTATCTGCATGAGCCCCAGTGGAAACAGGAGAGTAAGCAATGTTAATAGTACAGCTCGACCCAGCATTGAGAGTCGCTGCGCACGTTCCACCCGTCCCAGGATAGACTCCCCCCGCATAGTCAAATGGAGCCGCAAGTCCCGAGACCAAGATCGTCGTGGCCGGAACTCCACCCGTGTTGGTGATTGTAAACGCATGAGTCAGTGTGGCGCCCGTAGCGACCAACCCGTAAGGATAAGTCGGTCCATCGCTGATCGTTAAAAGGGCTGGATCCGCTCCGATACCGGTCACCGTACGGCTGACACTCTGAGGATTCACGCCATCGTTATAATCCAGTTGAATGGCATCGTTAGCGACACCATTCACCGTCGGTGCAAAGGCCACCACAATTGTACATGTCGCCGCTGCGTTTAACGTTGTGGTACAAGTTCCCGCTGTTCCCGGGAAGGCTCCGCCAGCAAATCCGTAAGGAGCCGCAAGGCCCGATTCGCTGATCGCAGTGGCGGGGAAGCCTCCAGTATTAGTAATCGTAAACGTATTGTTTGTCGATGATCCCGTCGCTTGTGTTCCGTAGTTATAAGGATTTGTCGCCGAAATCGTTAGTGTCGCTGGAGCGACTGCAATCGCGGTAATATCACGAGTGGCTAACTGAACAACAGATCCATCGTTATAATTTATATTGAGTGTATCTGCATGTGTGGCCGCCGCTAGGGGTTGATAGCTCACAATCACCGTACATGAGGCTCCCGCATTTAATGTCGCGGTACAAGTTCCACCGCCAGGGAATACTCCTCCAGAGAAGTCATACGGAGCTGCGAGTCCTCCACCAGAAATGGACGTGGCCGCTGACCCTCCCGTGTTCGAGAGGGTGAATGCATGAGTCACGGTAATACCGGTCGGCTGAGTCCCAAAATCATATACAAGACCATTACTAATAGTGATCACGGCAGGACTTAATCCTGTTCCCTGAACTGTGCGAGTGACGGTCGCCGTGGTTGTGCCGTTACTATAGCTCAGTTGAATCGCGCCTGCAGCAAGCCCTGTTGAGGTGGGCGCAAAAGCAACAACGAGACTGCACGATGCTCCGGCAGCGAGAGTTGGTGTACACGTTCCACCAGTTCCAGGATAAGTTCCACCTAAAAATGCAAACGGTGCCGCAAGAGAGATTTCGGTAATCGCGGACGCCGAATAGCCTCCTGTATTTGTTAATGTAAATGTATGTGGAGTGGTTGATCCCACGGTTCGCGAAGCGTAATCATAAGGATCGGCCTCTGAGAGTGTGAGATTTGCCGGATTTACCCCTGTTCCCGAAACCGTGCGTGTCGAGGAAACTGCAGCAACACCATTTAAATAGTCGATTTGCACATCGTCGGTCACTAGACCTAAACCTGCCGGAGTGAAAGACACAACGATCGTACAAGACGTTGCCGCCGCAATACTTGCACCGCACGTTCCACCCGTTCCAGGGTAAGCACTTCCTAAATATTCAAACGGCACAGCTAAGCCCACACCGCTGACACTGTTTGCCGCCACGCCTCCGTTATTCGTAATCGTCAATGTTTGAGAAGTGGTCGACCCGATGGCTTGAGAACCAAAATTAAAGATAGGACCATTACTAATATCTAAGAGTGCGGGATCGGCTCCTGAACCTTGAACATCCCGAGTGGCCACCTGTGGACCAACGCCATCGTTGTAATCCATCTCGATAGTATCCACATAAATGCCGTTCACTGTCGGCGCAAATTCAACAACGATCGTGCAAGAGGCCCCTGGTGCTAAAAGAAGGGCGCAAGTTCCCCCAGTTCCCGGGTAAGTTCCACCAAAGAAACGGAAAGGAAGACCGAGGCCACTTTCGCCCATGGCGCTCGTTTGCGCTCCACCGATATTCGTAATAGTGAAGACATGGTTTAACGTCGAGTTTGAAGCTATTGTGCCGTAATTGTAGAGTGGAGTATCTGATATAGATAAAATTCCCGGTGGAATCCCCTGACCTGTCACATCGCGTGTCACCGACTGAGTGTTTGCCCCATCAAAATAATTGATGATCATCGTATCGGCATCAACAGTAATCGCAAGAGGACTGTAAGTAACGACCACCGAGCAGTTCGCTCCCGCCGCTAAAGTTGCAGTACAGTTTCCACCGACTCCTGGGAAAGATCCGCCTTTAAAGATAAAAGGAGCTGCTAAGCCTGCACCGGTGATGGTCGTCGCATCGATTCCACCAATGTTGGTGATTGTAAACGTATGATCCACCGACGTCCCGATGACCGCTTGACCAAAATCGTAGGTTGGCCCGTGACTGATCGTCAGTTGAGCCGGAGCCACTCCCGTTCCCTGGACGTCACGAGTGGCGGCTTGAACCACGGCTCCGTCGTTGTAATTCACACTGAGAGTTTGATTCGATGTCGCTGGAGCAATCGGAGTAAACGCGATCACCATGGTGCAAGAGGCACCTGCGGGCAATGTGGTTGTACAGGTTCCAGCCGTGCCCGGGAAAGAACCACCGACAAACGCAAAAGGAGCGGACATGCCAGTGATATTAAGACCTGTCGCTGGAACCGCACCGGTGTTCGAAACCGTAAAGGTATGAACCAAACTTGCGCCGATAGCTACAGAACCGTAATCATAGAGAGGACCATTACTTACAGTGAGAACTGCTGGAGGTAAGGCCGTGCCCAGAACATTGCGCTGAGAATTTACCAAACCTATACCATTATTATAGTCGATCACTAACGTATCGTTCGTGGCACCCACAACTAATGGGTTGTATCGGACAACCACGATACAGCTATTTCCTGGAACCAGGGAGAAGCCACAAGTCCCACCAGTCCCCGGATAGATTCCACCACTAAAGTCATAAGGCGCGGCCAGACCGAGACCGTTGATCAAGGTGGCGCCAAATCCACCATTATTAGTAATAGTGAAGATGTGATCATTGATTGATCCCACCGCTACTGTTCCGTAATTGAATCCAGGAGCGTCAGAAATGTCTAAAAGTGCAGGAAGAACCGCACTTCCTGTCATATCTCGACTGGTGGTCGCAAGAGTGATTCCGTTGTTGTACGCGATATCAATGGCATCTACAAAAACACCGGCGCTGAGCGGAGTAAATTGAACTTCGATGAGACAGCTCGCTCCAGGGAGGATGGTGTTTGTACAAGTTCCTGTTGTTCCAGGAAAAGTTCCGCCCGAATAAGCAAATGGTGCCGAGAAACCTGTCATCACCACACCTGTGGCCGTCAGGCTTCCCGTGTTGGTGACCACAAACTGATGGGTTGGTGCTTGGCCCACAATAATCGAACCGAAACTATAAATCGGCATATCCGAGATCTCGAGAATCGCAGGGAAAACCCCTTCCCCTTGCACGGGACGAAGAGCCGATACTTGGTTTACCCCGTTGAAATACGAAAGACTAATGGCATCGTTTTGAACACCTAGATTCGTCGGCGTAAACGCCACCACGATTGTACATGTCGCTCCACCGGCGATCTGCGCTCCGCAAGTTCCACCGGTGCCGGGATATAATGCGCCGAGGAGACTAAAATCTCCACCTAAACCGAGCTCGCTGATGTTAACGGCTGACGCTTCACCGTTGTTGGTCACAGTGAAAGTGTAATCCGCAAAATCGCCAATCGGCACAACGCCAAAGTTGTAAGTGGGGCCATCAGAGATCGCAAGAGATGCCGGTGTTCCGCCTTTACCTTTGACCGGAAGTGAGGATTCCTTGGGTCCTGTCGCGATATCTTCGTACCCGAGAGTGATCAAGCCTTCGACGGCTGCAGTTGTTGCTGCAGAAAAACGAAGAACAATTTTACAAGACTGATTGATTCCTAAAATCGCACCGCAATCTCCACCGGTACCGGGATAGGATCCCCCTCTAAAAATAAAACTTTGCGCAGACAAAGATTTATCAACAATCGAGCGTGCTTCCGTGGGGCCAATATTGATGAGATACAATTCGACGTCGTAATAACCACCAACGGCAGCAATGCCAAAGTCAAAACTATCTACACGCTGAAGCACACTGCTCGTCGTCGAGAAAATAATTTTTGCAGAAACGGCTTCGTTGGGTTCGGTAACGCTCGCGACGCAAGAAGCAATAAGTGGTGAAATTAAAATGAGTTGTGAAATTTTCTTAAGAAAAGAAAATCGAGTGGCGCGAGTTACTTTGCGAGTTAACTGCGTTGATTTGTTGTAAAATCCTTTTACGATGTCACTCAATCCTAGAGTCCTCATTCCCTCTATAATCATAGAGCTCTTCTTGGCGCGATGTAACCATCTAGTTTATTTACAGTTCCAAAGTTCTGTCGGAATTCCAACACCACTAACAACTAGCTTTTCGACATTCTTTCCATAAAAATGAAGTGATTCTCACAACATTATCAAATAGGGACATTAATCCTGGTCGAGTCTGTAAGACATGTCTCATCGTCAAAGTTATAACGAATATAGTGGCAGAGCGTTCTCAAAATGAAACCGCCGGATTTTGTAAAACTGATTTACAACTCAAGAAATTTCGCAGGCCTTTTGTAATACATGCGACCTGACGAAGCGATGACTCATTTCAGGACTAGAAATAAGACGAGGAAATTAAGTTCCACTTCTGCACTCCGAAAGTACTGGGGTATCCAAATACAGGAGTGTTGTATGAGAAAATTTTTGATCACGTCGATTATCTCTAGTTCTTGCTTGATGGTCATCTTGGGATACCAGAACTGCACAAAAAAGTCTCCAGAGCATCACTCGGTTATGCCAAAGACGGCAGCGCTCGAACTCCAGTTCCGCAATTTCTAATCTCATCGCAGACCGAAATAAAGTCTGCGACAGATTTCAAGTCCCCGTCCTCCCGAGCGAACGCGAAGGATCTCACGAATCGTCGTCCTGTGCGAACGCACAGATCCCACGAGCAATTCCCTCCGAAAATTCTCATTTGAATCCCTAAAAAATAAAAGGTAGCCTGTCCGCATGAAGCTCGACGACAATTTTAAGTACGCTCTTTTTAACGAATCCGAGTTTAAAGCCATTCGCTCGAGAGGCCCCGGCGGTCAGAACGTCAACAAAGTCTCCTCTGCCGCTCTGATGACATGGAAATACCTGCACTCATCATTAATTACCGACGAACAGAAAAAACTGGTGCGTGAAAAACTCAAAAATTTTATCAACGCCGAAGACGAAATTTATTTAAGAAGTGATGAATTTCGAGATCTCGAGCAAAACAAAACTCGCTGTATCGAAAAACTCAAAATTCTCCTCGAAAAAGCGTTCCATAAGGACAAGCCTCGTCGCCCCACAAAACCCAGCTACTCGTCTAAGCAAAAAAAATTAGACTCCAAAGCCCGCCGAGGCGTCGCCAAAAAAAACCGCCAAAAAGTCTCCTGGTAAATCCGGCCGGTACGCCGATACTTTTTGAGAACCGGCGCGTAAATTCGAATCAACTGGAATAGATTTGATTCAAGCAACTCTGACGCAGAGGTTCTCAAAAAGTATCGGCGTACCGACCGGACAATTAAAGAAGGGTGCCGGTGAGGATTGCTTGCGCGACGCTGAAGTATAAAATGAGACCCGTGATATCGACGAGGGTCGCGACGAATGGCGCTGACGCCGTGGCCGGATCAAAACCGATACGACGGAAGATAAATGGCAGCATCGAGCCTACGAAGGTTCCCCAAAACACAATCCCGATAAGACTCAGCCCCACGGTGATCGAAATTAAAAAGTAGTGATCCGCCTGAACATGGACGCCCAAGGGAATGAGATACACTCGTAAAAGTCCAATCACTCCAAGAATCAGTCCGAGGCATAACCCAGCCCCCGCCTCTCGCATCATCACCCGCCACCAGTCGATGATGCGAACCTCACCAATGGCCATCGCACGAATAATCAGGGTCGAAGCCTGTGATCCCGAATTTCCACCCGAAGAAATAATGAGGGGAATAAATAATGTCAGCACCAAAGTTTTCGCAATCTGGTCCTCGTAATGAGCCATCGCGGTCGCCGTAAAAAGCTCTCCGATAAAGAGGACGAGAAGCCAGCCCGCACGCTTTCGCAACATCATAAAGAAGCTCGCCTTAAAGTACGGCGATTCAAGGGCCGACATCCCCCCCACGCGTTGCATATCTTCCGTCGCCTCTTCCTCGGTGACTTTCACAACGTCATCGAAGGTCACAATCCCCTTCATATGCCCTTCGGCATCCACCACCGGCAAAGCCACTTGCTCTGTCTTTGCGAAAATACGGCTGATCTCTTCTTGATCTAAATTATCGGCAAGGGTGATCAGGTCGTCACCTTTAACCATAATGTCGGCAACGAGTTTTGCGGGGTGAGCGATAAATAACTGACGAAGCGACGCCACACCTTGAAGCTTTTGCTTATTATCTAAAACGTAAGCGTAATAAATGGTTTCGATATCGGCACGAGTTTGCGCCCGCAAATAGCGAATGGCTTCTTCCACCGAAATATCTGGGCGAAGACGCGCATAGCGAGAATTCATCAACCCCCCGGCCTTGTCCTCAGCATAGGCGGAAAGCGCCTGTACGTCGATGCGGGTTTGCGGGTCAAGGAAGGTCATGGCTTCACTCACCTGCTCGGCGGTCATCTGTTGGAACAGATCGACGATATCATCCGGAGCCAGGAGACGAAGCCAGGAGCGACGATCATAAAACGGAACTTGAAGGTAAATTTCGGCTCGGTCTTGTGCCGACAAACTTAAAAATAACTCTTCAGCATGGTGCCGAGGAAGAGAGAGGAAAATTTCAATGTGCTGTCCGGGAGCCGTGGTCGACCAATTCTCGATGAGCTGATTGATATCAGGAGACTCAACGGCTGTGTTATTTTCCTGCTGCTCAGACAATGGAGCCTCCACGATCGATTCAATAACGGTCAGTACATTTTTCGGCTTTTAGGTTACTTTTCTTAACCGATTACACTCTCAATTTTGAGGGGTCAACCCCTAGATCTCCTTCAGGCGATTTTCTCTGTTGCCAATAAATACGGAGGGGGAGAAAATAGCCCTACGGTGAAAAAATTCTTTGGTTTTTCGATCACAACGACTCTAGGCCTCGCCACCCTTCTAACGATGAGCTCTTCCATCGCGCAGGCCAATAGTCATTCTTGCACAGATGGCCTTTCTCAATTTCGATTGGACCCACCCAAGGGTTGGAAGTTCGACACCGAGCTCGCACAAAGTCTAGGAACCTGTGTGTTCTTTTACCCACCCGATGCAAAACTTGAGAGCTCTCCCGCGGTCATTTATGCCCGAGCCGTCTCTCGCCCTCAAGATCCTAAAATCAACACCATTGAGGCGATGATTAAAGAAGATTTTGATCTTCTCCGTGTACGCAGTCCGCTCATCTATCAGCGAGACAAAGGTCTTTATCGGTCAAAGAAAAAAATCGAGTTTAAAGTTGTGCGCTTTCTCAATGGCCCTAAGAATCAGGAGTTTGATTCGAACGCTTACTTAAAAGTAGGAGACTCAATTCTGGTGGTCTCCCTCTCCACAAGCACTCGCGAAAATTTTGATAAATATTTACCTCTTTGGATTGAGGTATTAAATTCGGTGATCATCACGTCCTCGCCACCACCTAAAAAAATTCTCGCTCCAAAACCAATACCTTCGAAAAACAAGGTTGCGATCCCACCTAAGACAGCTCCCAAAATGCAAAAAGCGCCGCAGGGGCGCTCTTTTCAGAAAAAATAAATTGAGAGGACTAAGGGCAAGTTTGATTCCCAAACGACTGATTATCCACAAGTGACTTTAATGCGGTCGATATGGTGACTGTAGATCCATCAAAGGCCAAATCGCCAATACCCGCCATATCACGAATTAAATGAACCACGGGAATTTGCTTTGCTCCACTCGAGCTCACCTGCGCGGAACTCTCATAGAATTCGATATATTCATAAGCACCATCTGCCATTTGCGGCTCCGATGGCTGTTTCTTTGAAATATTGCCACTCGAAATGATGGCTTTAATCCCAGCAACATCGTTCTGACTCAAAGTCCGAGACTTGCTGCAGTTGGGAGTGTTTACTTTAGATTTAAGGACGCGGGTATTCAGATCAAGGACGTAATCATGGGACCAGTTCGGCGTGTTGGGAAGGCCGTACCATCCTCCGCGAAAGAATCGAATCACCGGTGTCTGATCAAAATTGATGGCATAGCAACTTTCCACATAACCATTGCCTTCGTAGAGATCCAAAAGGAGATCATTAATCTCTGCTTGATTTCTAACAATTTCAAAAACACCAACTTCAGCTTCTGCCGCATCGATGTAAAGCTTTAGAACTTCGGAGCTGTCTCTATATCGTAGCTCGATGAAAGTTTCTCCCCCATCCACACGATAAACATCGGACGGAGGCTTTACGCGATACTGCATGGTATTTAAAAGATTCACGATGGAACTGATCTGAGTCGCAGTGATCACTTTCATACGATCGCAATCCCCCTCGTCACCCTCAACAGTAATCGTTGCGTACTGGGAATGTTGAATTTCGACAGTAAAGTCGGTTTGATTGGGACCATTTGGGCCAGGGAATCCACCGCCTTGATAGTAGCGAACGGATTTTAGAATTCTCCCACTACCATCGACATCGAGATCATCGACGCTTGTTCCCGAAGCACTTCCGCTTTTCGATTTGCTGCAATTTTGGAAAACCACGACGGAACACAATCCCAGCATCATGGACATTAAAATGATAAACTTTTTCATGGATACCCCCGTAACCAATTCGATGAGCCTTACACAATTAGTCTACGACGAGATTCAAAATTATACAAAAAAACTAGACTATCCCGACTCAAAACGAGATAGCCGTTGGAAACTAGCGCTTTTTCTTAGGTTGTTTGGCTTTAATCATCTTTTTCTTTTTAAGAATTCTTTTTGAGTGCAAACGATTTGTCTTCTTTTTCTTAGCCATGTTGTCTCCTCCCGACCTTGGTCGATGAACTAAGCTTAACTGCTTAATTTTCCTTTAATTTATCTTTGGAATTCCGAAAAGACAATTATCATGTGGAAACTATTTGTCGCCATCGGCTTTTTGATGAGTTCTGCGGCTATGGCCGAGGATGTTATCGGAGATTTTATCGAACGGAGCGCGCGAGATCCCTCGGCCCCTGCCGCACGCCCGACACCACCTCACAGTGGCCCTCCACTGGCGAATCCCAATTCGCGCGCCCTCAACGAAATCCGCTGTATTCAACAGCGAGACAGTCGCCCCATGCGAGCCGACCGAAGAAATTTGGCCACACTGCACGCCCAAGCTCTCTCCCCCAGCATTCAGCGCGCCTTTAATAGTTATGGTTTTTCCGTCGAAGAGAGACGTCACTTCTACGCTCAGATGATGAAGGAAACCGGAGCCCTAACAAGTCTATCAGAGACTCAACGGTTTCAAGAGCGAAGCACTGCCACAGATACCTCTCAGCTCGGAATGGAGACTCTGTTAAAAACGACGGCCGACGATCATCGAGATTTCCGCGGTGGCGCCTCCAATGCCAGACACTCTTCGCAGTTTGGAGATTTTCGCGGGCGCGGACTCATTCAAATCACGGGGTGCGATAATTTTTTATCGATTCTTCACTATCTCAATCTCAAATACTCAGGAGCCGAAACGGAATGGCAAAACGCGTGGTACGCCAGCCACCGGCAGGAGGATCGCTCAAAGCAGATTGGGCGCGTCTGCAATGGCGACAATCAACACAATCTTCGAGAAGTGATGCGAAGATATCAAGAGAGATACAATATGGATCTCGATCTCTACGGTGCGATCAGCGACCCACGGCGCTTCGCCATGTTGGGTGGAGAATTCCAGCAAAGCCCAAGACATCATCGCAATGATCGGTCGGGCCACCCCTGCGTCAATCAAAGAGGTTCTCGTTGCATCAGTTCCGAGGACTTTCTCGTCGATGCATCAATGGCCTTCTGGCGAGGCCGATTTCCGGGAGGCATTTACAGAAGATGTCGAGGTGAACGCAACTCTGAGCAGACCCTCCGCTGCATCACCAAGATCGTCACCGGCGCCGAGAATCCCACCGAAATCACCGAACGCCTCAAATGGTACCGCATCGCCGAAGCCTGCGTCCGGTAGGTACGCCGATACTTTTTGAGAACTACCGCGTCAACATTGCCACTTGAGGAATCTTTGAGGGATCTCAAACTGAGTCCTCTTTAAAGATTTCGAGATCTGAATTTTCAGTTCGCTTGACTCGTCCTCGTTCAAACATCGGATCCACTCTTCCGTGCACCTTGGAACAAGTGACGAAATACCTGTGATCAAGGAAGTCCGGGCTATATTTTTGGAGACAAGTGTCGAATACGAATAATCCTCAACGCGAGAAACGACTCCCGCGTCCACCGGATTTCTCAGAACGTATTTGAGTGCGTAAAAGAACGATGCCTCTGATTTAATTAAACTGGCCCGATAAGGTCCTCCGAATAAATGATTAATCCGTCCCGCATTGTCATTAATTTCCCGATTTACGGATCTCTGAAGCCACTCCATGACTTTCGGAACAGGAAACTGCTCTGAGGCGGTAGCAACCATGTGATAATGATTATTCATTAAAACAAATTCATGCACTTGGAATTTAAACTTAAAGCTAGCTTCATTGAGCTTTTTCGAAAATATCCGCCAACATTCGTCGATAGGCAGATAAAACCACTCCTTATTATTTGAGCGCGCATAAATATGATACGGAAATTCATGGGTTAAAATGAGTTTTTTGCGAGGCATGAAAGATCGGAGTGCAATGACTATTCCCAACCCGAATTCGTTTCGACGCGGTAGTTCTCAAAAAGTATCGGCGCACCAGCCGGACGGGCGGGTTATTGGCAGGTGCCGATGCGGACTTGGGTGGATTCGCAGGCGCTTCCCGGAGAGAAGGTGGGGAGCTTCCACTCACCGCCCGCAGAGCAGGTGAATCTCACGCAGCGGACGTTTTTTTGATTCGTGTCGCAGGATTTTTTGTTGTTCCCGAAACACTTCCATGCGCACTGTTCATATTGAGCGTCTGGCGCCTGACAAAACGAAGAGCCCTCGCTCGCCAGCCCTCGCTGCTGCACTTTTCCCGCGGGAACGCTTAAAGTGTAATTCTCCACCTTGGGAGTTTTTTTCGGAAGCTCTTGAAATCTTGAAATCATATTCTGCGCATCCATCTCAAACGACTGTCCTTCGTCCACGCGAAGAGGTTTTTCCATCAAATCATTGCGACGGATCCACGCCGGGCCTGAAATATTTTTTACAGTCTGAACCGCGCTGCTTTTATCCCATTGCAAAGTCCCATTCCGCTTTCCCATTCTCCACGTGCCGAATGGAAACACAAACAGGGGCTCCTCGGCTCGCTCTTCACTTGCAAAAGACATATTTCCCTTCATCAAATGAATCAGCAAATGCCGATCCTCTTGGCTAAAGAGCAATTCAGAATCCTTCTTAAGATTTAACTTAAACTGGGACTTTCCAAAGGAGAGTTGGAACGTCGTCGGCGACTTCACTTTAAGAAACTGCCCCATTTTTATAAACTCATTCTTTTTGAGTTTACTCTTGGCCGAGGCGCGCGCATCGCCCTGAACTTGGATCACCTGCAAGCGATCTTGGCGAAGTGTGAGCGACGCCGGTCCGCGGAGATGCTTGAAATCTTCGGGGTTCACCGTAGTCTCCACCAGCCCGTCGATGATTTTGCGAGCGAAGGTCGGCAATTGCGGATCTTCACCGATGGCCGGAGCCGACTCTTCCAACTCCCAATCTTGGCTTGCGCCGATTTGGTCAAAATTAATTTCGGGAAGAGATTGCTTCTGGAAGCGTTCAATATTGGAGATTTTCGGCTCGGTGATCGGCGTCGTGCGATTCTGCGGAGGATAGGAAAGTGGTTGGGCGCCCGCCACACACTGAAAGTAATTGTCTACGTTTTCGCAAACGACCTTTTCACACTGAATCGTCGCACCAATCCCACAGCTTTTGGCCTCTTTTCCCAAAAAGATTTGCACCTGGCAGGGCTCGCAGGTCACTTGAGGGCAGTTGCAATCGTTGAATGCGGCAGATGCAGAAAAACTCAGCAACATTAGAATAGACCAAAACAAAAACTTCATAATGTTTTATCGGCTAACTGAGTGGAAAATTTGAGTTAATCCATGACTGGACAGGCATAAATTTCGGCGTTATCTTAATC
Source organism: Bdellovibrionales bacterium (assembly GCA_019750295.1). Classification (NCBI taxonomy): domain Bacteria; kingdom Pseudomonadati; phylum Bdellovibrionota; class Bdellovibrionia; order Bdellovibrionales; species Bdellovibrionales bacterium. Next base: position 115,235 of record JAIEOS010000026.1, read on the forward strand.
CCAGACTTACGACCAACTCATCAGGGGGAAATCATGACTTTAAACTTTTTCAAACGCTCGCTTGCCGCACTCAGCCTCATCCTCTTCTCGACCAATAGCTGGGCGTACTTGAGTCTTCTGAGCACCGGCGACATTGTCGCTCAAAATCAGTTCCAAGGTTTAGGTTACATCGAAGGGATCCTCGATGAGGACTACGAAGGTCTTACCGCCAATGCCCGAGCCAGTTACGGGGTCAATGAAGAATTCCAGCTTGAAGCCGAACTGGGTTTAGGAAAAATAGATTTTACTTTTGGTGCGTTTGCAAAGTGGGTTCCGATTCCCGATGTGGAAGGTCAACCGGCAATTGGTGTGCGTGGAGGCGTCAGCTACATGAAGTACGATGATTTTTCTCAGACCAGTATCGTCGCCATGCCTTTTTTAAGTAAAGCGTTTCAAACCGATGTGGGACGAGTTTCTCCCTACGTAGGTATTCCGTTGGGCGTCAACTCCTATGACGACGACTCTGACTTCTTCACTCGTCTTGCCGTAGGATCTGAGCTTTCTCAGACTCAGTTAGAAAATGTTCGCATTATCGGAGAGGTTGGCTTCGAGCTCTCTAAATCCTTCAGCAGCATCACTGTCGGAGCGGCCTACGATTTCTAAACCCGTCGACTCATGACACTGCGGCAGCTTCTTCAACTCTGCCGCTCGACTCCTGCTAAAAAACAAACAGTCTTTCGATCTCAGGATAATCTTGATCTAACATTTCTTTCTTCTGCCAATCAGATTCGGGTGTCTGAAAAGGCTTAAAACCAAAGTCGGATTTACCCAACGGGTTTTTATTTCCCATTAAATACTGAGAAACTAATGTGCGAATCGCCGCCTCTCCATTCTTTTCCGTAACGCCCAGCCAACCCAATCGCCCCTCGACATAAAGGGAAGTAAATCCATGAACCACGCACCAGCAGTTCATCGCTTTATGGTAAACATCTCCCGAGCCAACCAGGCCTTTCTTTTGGCAGAATAGGATCATGTTTTTAAGAATTAAAAAGGACTTCGCCGCCGCGGCCAACAATTCAGGATATTGAGGACTGGGTTCAATATGAGACGTCGCCATTAATTTAAAGTGCTGAGGATGAAGAAGCCCCATGCGAAAATACGCTGCTGCACAATCAAACATCATTTTTTCGGGATCACCCTTCGACTTTAATATAGCATCCGCCATAAATTCCGACTTCTTCTCGAAGCCCTCAGCCATCACCGCGGCGATCAACTCATCCTTGTCTTTAAAATGACGGTAGGGCGCCGCCGCACTCACCCCGGCTTTCGCCGCCAGTTTCCTCAACGAGAGCTCCGAAGCGGACACCGACTTCAATAACTGTAGGGCCGTCGCAATCAAAGTCAGACGAAGGTCTCCATGATGATAAGATGATGTTTTTTTAGACATATTATTTATCAATTCGTTTCCGCTCCATTGATCACCACTGAATGTTGACAGTGCTCACATTTTATGTGAACACTGTAAACACTATACCACAATTTTAACAACGCGCTAACAAAAATATGGGGGCATTATTTATGAAATGGTGGATACAAAAGGTCATCGAATACAAACGATCCATAGTCTTTCTCACTCTCGCCATCAGCGTGGGTCTTGTTCTTCAGCTCAAAAATTTATCGATCATTATTGATCCTGACGACGCTCTCCCACAGTCCCATCCCTATTTGGTCGTTAATAATGAGGTCGAAAAAATCTTCGGCAATAAGTTTACGGTGGTCATCGGGATTACCGCCACCGACGGCACAATTTTCCAGACTCCGGTGCTCGAAAAAGTCAAACGCATCACCGAAAAGATCTCTAGTTTAAATGGAGTGGTGCGATCCAATATTAATAGTCTCGCCGCGAGAAAGGCCAAAAACATCAAGGGCGACGCTGACGGCATGACGGTCGAACCCTTAATGGAAGTGGTTCCCCAAACTCCCGAACAGTTTGAAAAACTCAAGAAGGCCCTTGAGTCCAATCCGGTGTATTCGAATCTCCTGATCTCCAAAGACCAAAAGACCACCCAAATTGTGGCCGAATTTAAAAAAATTCCCGGAGGATTTCGCGCCATCGACACTGCAGTTCACCAAGTTGTGGAATCCGAAAAAGACACGAACGTTGAGATTACTGTGGGCGGACTCCCCTCATTCCTTTCGCTCCTTGAGGTTTACTCCGAGCGTATGGGATTTTTATTCCCACTCGCCGTACTGATTATCGGCTTGATTCACTACGAAGCGTTCCGAACCTTTCAGGCCCTCTTCCTCCCGCTCGTGACCGCGATGATCGCAGTGATTTGGGCCGTCGGAATCCTCGCGCTCATCGGCCAACCCATGGATGTGTTTAATGCCTCCACTCCGATTCTGATCCTGGCCATCGCCGCGGGACATGCCGTGCAAATTCTTAAGCGGTATTACGAAGAGTATCATGCGCTCCGCAACGAAAACATCTCGGCTCAAGAGAAAAACCGGAGAGCCGTTTTCAACTCCTTGGTCAAAGTAGGACCGGTCATGATTGTGGCGTGTATCGTCGCGGCGCTGGGATTCTTCTCCCTGATCATCTTCGAAATTAAATCCATTCGAACTTTTGGAATATTCACCGGCTCCGGCGTTTTAAGCGCGCTTATTTTAGAGCTCACCTTTATCCCCGCACTTCGCTCCATGCTACCCCCTCCAGGAGAGCGCGAGCAACGGCGCGAAGCTGAAGAGACGTTTTGGGATCGACTCACTTTGCGTTTTTACCACCTCGTCACCGAGCGCCGAAAAGCCATTTATATTTTTTCGTCGTCGCTAATTCTTCTCCTTTCGATGGGGGGCTACTGGCTTAAAATCGATAACTCGCAGAAGAGTTACTTTTACGGAAATATTCCCGCGCGTATGGACGACGACAAGCTCAATGAGCGCATGGGCGGAACAAATACTATGTACCTCCTTGTCGATACCGGAAAAGAGGACGGCATCAAAGACCCCGCCGTTCTCAAGGGAATGGAATCCATGCAAGAGTTTTTCGCCAAGGAAGCCCTCATCGGGAAAACCGTATCCCTGGTCGACTTTATCAAACGGATGAATCAATCCATGAACGAAGATAAACCCGATTTTTATAGTGTTCCCGGAAATTCGGATCTCATCGCCCAGTACTTGCTCTTGTACTCCAATTCCGGAGAGCCCGGAGACTTCGACTCCTACGTGGATTACGTTTATCAAAAAGGACTGGTTCAAGTGTTTCTCAAAACCGATAGATCTTCTTACATTGATGATCTCTCCGATCGCGCCAAGGCCCATGCGGCGACGGTATTTCCTGCCACCGCCAAAGTTTCTATCGGTGGGGGCGCTACCGGCGGAGTGGCCTTGAACGAGGTCATGATCGAGGAAAAAATTCTTAATATTCTGCAAATCATGGCGGCCGTGTTCCTGGTCTCTTCGTTGGTCTTCCGCTCGTTTCTCGCCGGAGCACTCATTTTGGTTCCTTTGATCGCAGCCGTGCTCGTGAACTTTGGAGTTATGGGACTCGTTGGAATTCCGTTACAGATCGCGACCGCTCTCGTTTCGGCTATGGCCGTAGGGATTGGGGCCGATTACGGAATCTACATGAGCTATCGCATTCGCGAAGAATTACGCTCTCAGAAAGAGGAGCGACAAGCGATCAAAAACGCCTTTCACTCCGCTGGAAAGGCCACTCTATTTGTAAGCTCGGCTGTGGCGGGCGGATTCGGCGTCCTTATGCTGTCCTGGGGATTTATGATTCACATGTGGATGGGCTTCTTGATCGGCATGGCGATGTTGGTCAGCTCCATCACCGCACTCACCGTATTCCCGTCGCTCATTTTAACTTTAAGACCCAAATTTATTTTTGAAAAACAGAAAGGAACAAAATGAAAACTATCATCCTACTTTTAGCTCTGAACTGGGGAGCCTTCGCCGCTCCCGCACCCACACTGACCGCCGAGGAGATCGCACAAAAAAACTTTTTATCCTCGAAAGTGAAGGACTCCATCTCGGACTCCACCTTCCGACTGATCAATGCCAACGGACAGGAGCGTGTCCGCGAAACTAAAGGGCAAACGAAGCTCATTGATGGGACCACCGACAATATGCGTGTGGTGACATTTTTATCCCCATCCGACGTGAAGGGAACAAAGACCTTGCTGATTGAACACTCTGGAAGCGATGACGACATTTGGATTTACCTACCGGCTCTGAAAAAAGTCAGAAGACTTGTCGCTAGCAATAAAAAAGACTCCTTCGTAGGGACAGATTTTTCTTACGGAGATGTGATTGGCTTTAAAGTCGAAGAATGGAATCAGAAAATTCTTAAAGAGGAATCGGTCGACGGAAAATCGTGCTATGTCATTGAATCGACACCCAAAAAGCCAGAGACGGGAGTCAACTCCGGTTATTCGAATCGTATCGGTTGGATCGACAAAGAAAGTTTCGTAGCCCTTAAGGGAGAAATGTACGATCAAAGTGGAGCTCTTCTTAAAAGAATTTCTGCAAAATCTCTAGAAAAGATCGACGAAAAGAACAATAAGTGGCAACCGATGATTCTCGAAGCAGAAAATGTACAAACGAATCACAAGACTCGCATTGAATTCAAAAACTATAAGGCGAACGTAGGAGTAGGAAATGACGTCTTCACAACACGTTACTTGGAAAAGCAGTAAATCCTTCTGGCTCTGCTTTCTCATCACTCATGCCATAGTCTCCGTCACCCAGGGTTCGTGGACCGAAGCATTGGGACCGAGCGGCTCCCTAAGAACTGCCTATTGGAGCGATAACAAAGAATTCTTGCCGGAGAACAATTACTTGGTGAGCTCCGCCTGGTTCACCTTGCGCCCCGAAGAGATAGGGGGATTTAAATTTTATTTCGATGGATTTGTTCAAGGTGAAGATCTCGCCCGCGAGGAATTCTCAAGAATTGATGTGCGCGAAGCTTTTGTCGAAAAATCCTGGGGTGATTTCGATTTTAAAGTGGGACGAATCATTACGGTTTGGGGGCGTGCCGATAAAATTAATCCCACCGACAGCATGAGCGTGAGAAATTTTAAGCTCCTGATGACCGATGACGAAGACCAACGCACCGGTATTTTTACCACCCAGGTCACTTACACTCTTTCGGACTATAGAATTTCGGCGTTGTGGCTCCCCGAATGGAGATCTCCGACCTTCCCGATCCCGCCTCTCACAGGTGTGACCCTTCGAGATGTGAAACCGGAATCGCCGGAGAATCAAATGGCACTTAAGGTGGACCGGTCCGGTGGAGCTGTGGATTGGTCTTTGAGTTACTACAAAGGCTACAATCATTTCCCTGATCTCGATCTTCTCGCAATTTCTCCCACCGGAGTGGACGTGGGATTTAACTACGGAAAAGTTCAAGTCTTTGGAGCCGACTTCGCGTCCACACAAGGCCAGTATGGATTTCGCGGAGAGCTCGCCTACTTGCACACTGAAGACCGTAAAGGTGACAATCCTCTCCGACAAAACTCGATGGTCAACGCGGTTCTTGGAATAGAAAACTCGCCGGTCGAAAACTTAAATATTAATTTTCAGCTCTTGTTCCGCCATGTCTTAGATTATCAAAGTCTAGATGCCGTCACAGACCCCGGCACTCGCGCCCTGGCTGAGCAAGTCACGATCAACTCCAACCAAGTGGCCGAAACTTTTGGAGGGCTTTCGCTTCGACCGAGTTATAAGATGTGGAATGAAACTCTAGAGGTCGAACTCGCTTTTGTACTGTGGGCGAAATATTCAGACTCGCTCCTCCGCCCAAAGGCCACCTACGCCATTAATGACTCCTGGAAATTCATCCTGGGCGGCGAAATCTACAATGGACCGGCCAATAGCTTTTGGGGTCGTCTCGAAAAGGCGTCGACAGTTTTTACCGAATTGCGTTGGATTTTTTAAAAGGAAGCCCCAAAGCTTCCTTTCTCTTGGTTGAACAGCAGGGCTATTTCTTTAACGACTTATTCGCCTTCGCCTTTAGAGCTTTCGCTAAAACATCACCAAGGAGGCTGTTCACTTGGTCACATGTTTGAATCTCTGGTTTTTGGATCTCGGCCATCATCGCGACAACTTCATCTTGGGATATATACTTTTCCTCAGCCGCGTTTTTAACCAGACCCGATAGGACTTGGGTGATTTGTTTTTGATCAAAGACACAGTCTGCAAACTGTTCGTTAGACATTGCAAAGGCGTTAGACGAAGTCGCGATCAAAGCCATTAATACGAATGATTTCATACAGTAATCCTTTTTTTTAGTGGAGCGCACAACCTAGGCGGAGGCCGTTTTGATTTCAATGTGAAGCCCCAAAGGTGAATTTTTTTCGTGGATTATTTTCCTTACTGCACTGCGCGCGAATCTTCACCCCTAAGACCAGCGACCCAAGGCTCAGGGTCCTGCAGCAGTGGTCCAACAACTGAGTTTACGTCTTTGTCAGAATGACAAGTGAATGAGCCCTCATGATGAGGGAGATGTATGAAGAAAATGAAAGAGCTGATGGAAGCTCTCGGTTTTAATAAAGACGCGAGTGACGGCGCAAAAAAAGCCTTTATCAACCACCTGATTCGCGAAGCCCACTTCCAAGACTTGCGGCGGAACCCCAACGCGAAACCTCTTCAAATTTTATCCCGGAAGTCCCAATCTTCTGAAATCCATAATAATGAAGAACAGCAACTCTCCTTCCCCCTCGCCAGCTCGGATGATCCCTGATGAGATTCAAATCCCTCCTGGGGCAGAACGGAACAATTGTATTTTCTTTAGTGGCAGGATTTTTTCCACATTAAAATTTGTTCACGAAATATTTCATCAGATCTTATAAAACATAATTTCAACTTGGATCTCAAGTGAGCACGGCCTTTGCTCTTTCAACCCGACAGACAGCAAATTCAATAACGAGAAAGGTTATGTTTATGAATAAAGTATTAATGACAGTAGCAATAGCAGCCCTTGGATTATCTCTCGGCGCTTGCAGCAAAGACGAAAAAGAACAAGCCAACATTCCTTCGGTCGAAACTCCTCAGAGTTTACGAACAATTCGACCAGGAACTGGCAAAGCGTGTCCTCCAGTTCAAGGACGCTACTCTTGTGTCGATGAAAACTCGGCCGAAGTTCGCGAGATCGAGTATGTGCAAGGCACTGACGATCAAGGTCGTCCCGTGTTTTCACAAAAAGGAAATATTCCGACGGATCGTAAACTAGTCACACGCGCGTTTGAGTTCTACGTGATGAGTGTCGAAGGTGGTGTAATCGCCGACGGTTCCATCCAGGACAAATCTATCAATTTTTTAACAGAAACTTTAAATTTGAGATATTCCGTGTCTTGCTCGGATAAAATTTTATCTCTCCAAGTGATCACGGGCGACACGGGTGTTCGTACAACAGTCGAACGCGCGGATAACGGTAACCTCAAGATCGACAACTGGCAAACCGCCGGCGATGGCGTTCAAGTCGGTCGCAGCCAATGTCAGAAACTCCCGTAGTCAAACTCCGAGAACGAGGCCTCTCTTAAGGCCTCTACGTTTAATGATACCAACTCTTTTTAAAAAGGAAGCCTCAAGGCTTCCTTTTTTTTGATCTCGGTGACGGCTGGCACGGATCTTCCATTATCTCATCTTAAACACACTGGGAGTTTCTTAATGTCGATTTTAAACCGTCTAAACGTGTCTGCATCCAATATCGCGGGTTTTACACTGTCTACTTTTTTGATAGCTGCCTGCAGTAACAACAGCAATGCCTCCGCCCCTACGCAGATTCCCGATTTTGACGGTCTCCAGCTTATTCAACCGAAATTTAACGCTCAGGCGCTTCTTCAACAGAGCGAGGCTTTAACCACTCCTCTTAAACAAAGAGAGCAGCTACTATCTTCCCTGGAAACCGAAGAGGCAGCGATCACCCAAGAGATCCAGACTCAGAACCAACGTCTTAAAGCCCTAGAGAGCGAATTGGATTCCATCAACGCAAAACTTAAATCCACCAATCAACAGTTAGGTGAATCCATCCGTGCGGGCCAACCCCTCTATCAATTGATGGGAGAATTCGATACGAATCGGAACCACCGTTTAGAACTCTCTGAGATCAATAACTTCCAGTACGCGCAAAAATTCCATCCCGAATTGCAAAAAGAAATTGCGACATTCAATTCCCAATTGCGAGCCATTGGAGTCAAAATCGAAGAATTTCAACGGGAATATGACCGGGCCAGCTATTACGAAATTATTTTTACAAGTAAACGAAAAAATCTGTTAGCTCAGATTTCGAGTGAACGAACTCAAGAGGTCGGTCTTCGCGAGCAGTTAGCGACTGCGGTTCAAAAGCTCAATGCCGCGATTACAGCGGATTTCGAAAAACTGTCGGTCCAAATTGAACAGCGGCCTGCGAAAAACCCCCATCTTCAAGCCCACGAAGATCTTCGCGCCAAACTTAAAGACACTGAAAACTCGCGAATGGACGTTATCGAAAAAATCCGCTCCCTCAGCAACCAACAGACTCGAAAACGCCGAGAGTTGATCGAAGCTAAAAACAGTCCATCACCGATCGATGCCCACATGAAGTTACTGGTCGAGCAAAAAGCCTCTTTGATTAAAAGACTGGAATCTAAAGAAGTCCTTTCGATCGAAGAGATCGCTTCGGCTCTCATTGTAAAACACATTCGGGATTCGAAAATTGAGAACGTGGATCAAACTCAAGTTCGCGAAATCCTCACAGACCTCGCTGCAACGGCCGCCGGGAGTGATCACAGAAGTCTTAAAGTGAATTACGAAAAAGAAATTTCTAAAAAACTCCATGACGGAAAAACTCTGGTCTACAACAAAGCTGCCGTGTCTATCGTCGACATTTTAAAACGGAACCGTATGCAGTGTTATTCGGGAACGACTCTTCATTTGATGATAAATGAATTGTTAGCTCAGCCGAACAAGTATGCGGTCGTCATTTTGACCTCGGGCCATGTGCTCCCCGGCTTTATCGCGATTGAGAAAAATCAGCTGACGCTTTTTGGAATAGAAACGACTCAGTCCGGAAAAGCTCTGATTAACTTTGGTAAGACCGACGACATTGCCGGCGCTATTCGCGTTTTTGACGCTCGACAATTTCTTTTCCTAGAACTGTTCAAAGGTGAAATCACTAATTTCCAAGATATATACACGTCGATGTTAGCGACGGTTGCGAAATACGGCTTTAAAACTCAGGACTTCGAGCCGATGGACCACTCCATGAGAGTCCACGCGAGTGATCAAATCCTTAATTCCTCACCGGTGGGCTTCGGCATCGCCACAGTGGCCGAGGGAGACCAAATCCGCGAGGAATCCACCGAAATCAGTCTGAATTTGATGTACAAGCGAAGTCTTGCCCAAGCGAATGGGAACCCCGAAGGGGCCATCGTCAACGTCTACCAGATGAAAGAGCCGTACAAGTCCTGCGAAGCCCTCGCGACCCAACTCGGCTACTCGCGCGAACGATTAAGAGAGTCCCGTGGAAGCCAGTTCCGCCACGAATTCTGCTCCCACGAAGGCCAAATCATGCCCTTCGAGTACTTCATGATGACCATCTTCGAAGCCGACCTCGCCTTCCACGAAAAGTGCAAAAACAACACCCCCGAAATGCTAAAAACAGCCCCCAACATGAAATGCGCCGACGACGAAAACAACCTCATCTTCTACAAAGACTACCTCGAAAAATCCCAACCCCAATAACCCAACCCAAAAAAGGAAGCCCCCAAGGCTTCCCTCCCAGAGCAAAAAAAAAGGAAGCCCAAAAGCTTCCTTTTAAAACCACTCAAATAGCAAAAACCTAAAATCGACGAACAGTGACTCTCAACTGAAAGCCTTAAATGAAAATGGGCTTTCGAAGACCTCCCGTTAGCGTGAAGCGATTTCCGACGTCCTGTCGGAAAAACGGGCGAGGGCATGGAGCCCGAGTCTTCGAAAGCCCATTTTCATTTAAGGCTTTCAGTTGACCTGAGTCACTTTAGTTTACATCTTTAAAATCCGCATCAATCACATCATCCCCATTCGCAGTAGGTCCTTCCGGAACATCTTGCTTAGGAGGAGCTTCTTGCCCTGGCTGCTGGGCTTGGCCCGCAGAGGCCGAAGCTTTGTACAAGTCGGAACTCATCTTCTGAGTCACATTTTGTAATCGCTCGTACACACCTTTGAGGTCTTCGATTTTCGCCTCAGTGCCTTTGGCCACTTGGGCTTTGGCTTCATCGATGATGGATTTCGCAGAAGTCACATCGGCCGCATCAAATTTGGCTTCGTTCTCTTTAATCAACTTTTCAGTTTGATAAACGAGACCGTCCAAATCGTTACGTACGGTGATCACTTCTTTTTTCTTCTTATCGGTTTCTGAATTCATCTCAGCATCTTTCACCATCTGCTGGATCTCTTGCTCCGATAAACCAGAACGCGCTTTAATTTGAATATTCTGTTGTTTACCGGTTCCTTTTTCGAGAGCGGAAACATTCAAAATACCATTCGCATCGATATCAAAAGTCACTTCGATCTGCGGAACACCTCGGGCTGCAGGAGGAATTCCTTGCAACTCAAAGCGACCGAGAGATTTGTTATCCGCCGCCATATCGCGCTCCCCTTGAAGAACGTGAATTTCTACGCTCGTCTGGTTGTCCGCCGCTGTGGAGAAGACTTGAGACTTCTTCACAGGAATGGTGGTGTTGCGCTCGATCAATTTGGTCATGACGCCGCCCAAAGTCTCTAGACCGAGGGACAATGGAGTCACATCAAGAAGAAGTACATCTTTCACATCTCCCGCTAAAACTCCACCTTGAATCGCTGCGCCCATGGCGACCACTTCATCAGGGTTTACTGATTTGTTCGTGTCTTTACCGAATAAATCTTTCACCGCTTTTTGAACCGCAGGAATACGAGTGGATCCACCGACAAGTACGATCTCGTCGATATCACTCACGGACCAACCGGCATCAGATAAAGCTTTACGACAAGGCTCCAAAGTTCTTTGCACCAGAGCTTCGGTCAGCTGATCAAACTTTGCGCGAGTGAGCTTCATCACTAAGTGTTTAGGACCCGTTGCATCTGCCGTAATGAACGGAAGATTGATCTCGGTCTCTTGAGTGGATGAAAGTTCGATCTTGGCTTTTTCTGCGCCTTCTTTAAGACGTTGAAGCGCCATTTTGTCGTTCTTTAGATCCACACCTTGATCTTTTTTAAAGCCATCAATCAACCAATCTAAAATCGCTTCGTCAAAGTTATCACCACCTAAGTGCGTATCACCGTTCGTGGCTTTCACTTCCACAACGCTATCACCCACTTCGAGGACAGAAATATCAAAAGTGCCACCACCTAAATCGTAGACGGCAATTTTTTGCTCTTTCTTTTTATCAAAACCGTAAGCGAGAGCAGCTGCCGTCGGCTCGTTGATAATCCGCTTCACTTCAAGACCTGCAATGCGACCGGCATCTTTGGTCGCCTGTCTTTGCGCATCGTTAAAGTAAGCAGGAACCGTAATTACGGCCTCTGTGACCTCTTGACCTAAATAGTCTTCAGCGACTTTTTTAAGTTTGGCGAGAACCGCAGCGCCGATCTCTTCGGGAGATGCGAGTTTCTCTTGGCCTTTATCCGTAATTTTGAACGCGCAATCATTACCCTTTTCAACAACGTTGAACGGCATCTTTTTGATTTCTTCTTGCACTTCCGAAAAACGGCGACCGATAAATCTTTTCGCAGAATAAATTGTATTTGTGGGGTTGGTCACAGCTTGGCGCTTGGCCACCTGACCAACAAGGCGATCTCCATCTTTAAAGGCGACGATGGATGGCGTCGTTCGAGCGCCCTCTTCGTTGACGAGAACTTTAACCTCGCCACCTTCCATAACCGCTACGCAGGAGTTTGTCGTTCCTAAGTCGATTCCTATGATTTTTCCCATGCTCTATTTCTCCTTATTAATGCACTTTCAATGTTTTCAATTTGAGTTCTATTTTGAGTTCGTCAAGATTTTAAGTCCTAAAAAAATCCTTTTTTATCAGAAACTGTCTCACCTTTGTGCGTGGCAATTTCGCGGAGAAGCTTCTCCTCGTCCTTGGTCAACTTTTTAGGAATTCTTACATCCAACTTGAGGCACAAGTCTCCTCGGGCGCTGCCACGAATGTTGGGCACACCCAAGCCTCTCAATTTGAGAATTTGGCCCGTATTACTTCCCGCAGGAATGGTGGTTTTCTTTTTCCCATCGAAGGTCTCCACATCGACTTCGGCGCCCAACAGCGCTTGCAGGTAAGTGATTTCTAAATTGGAATAAAGATCATCGTTCACGCGCTCAAAGCGCTTGTCTTCGCGCACGCGCATCTCGACAAACAAATCTCCCGCCGGTCCATTGCGGAAGCCGCCCTCTCCCTCGCCCGCAATTCGCAAGCGAGTTCCGGTGCTCACACCTTTTGGGACTGTGACACGAATGCGTTTGGTCTCCACCGTGCGGCCTTTGCCTTTGCACATCTTACAAGGATGCCGAATGATTTTTCCTTTTCCACGACAAGCAGGACAGGTGGTTGCCACAGAGAAAAATCCCTGGTTCTGCACCACTTGGCCATTACCACCGCAGGTCGTGCACGTGTCCACGGTTTTGCCGGGCTCAGAGCCCGAGCCGGAACACGTACCGCAGGACACTTCCGTATCAAATTCTAAATCTTTCTCGGCACCTTCGATCACGTCTTTCAAAGTGACCTCGAGCATGTAGCGAAGGTCGGCTCCCCTTTGAGGTCGATTGCTATTGGCCGCACCACCGCGGCGAGCGCCGCCCATTCCACCACCGAAGAAATCCCCAAAGATATCCCCGAAACTTGAGAAGATGTCTTCAACGTTATCAAATCCTTGATGATAACCACCGCCACCGGGCCCTTGGACGCCGGCATGGCCAAAGCGATCATAGCGCGAGCGCTTATCTTGATCGCTCAAAACGCTGTAAGCCTCGGAGGCCTCTTTAAATTTATCTTCGGCGGATTTATCGCCTGGATTTTTATCAGGATGGAACTTCATCGCCAGCTTGCGATAAGCCTTTTTAATTTCGTCAGGAGACGCACTGCGCTCCACGCCTAGAACTGTATAATAATCACGATTCATTTGTGCCCTGTACTCCAGGTGAAAAAATGAGGCGCCTTTTTTTGAGGTCAAGGTCGCAACTCAGATTTTTACGGTTTTCCGAGGGCCTAGGTTTAAAAGGCCTGGAGCTACGAATCAAGGCTTTTCTCGCCTATTTATTGTCAGATTCGCTAAGGATTTTATTCACTTGCTCCAGTCGGTACTTAATTCGCTCTGCGGCGAGCCCGGTGGGTTTCTGGGCTAAGGTATCCTCCAGGACCATCTTCGCGATCTGCGCTTGGCCCATGTGGCTATAGAGGGCGGCAGCGATTGCACTTACGATTGGTGGACCGCCGCTTTTCACGGATTGATTTAAAAGCTGAGCGGCTCGTTTCGGATCTTGGATTTCCCATAAGTAGTGATAACCGGCTTTAAACGCGATCTGCCAATCTTGCGGATAAATCGTAAGTCCCTTCTCAAAAATTAGCCTAGCACCTTCTCTATCATCAACACTCACACTTAAAAAAGTAGCACCTACATCGTAAACAAGTTTATTCCTCGGCTCGACCTCACTTAGCGCATCCAACATTTTATAAACCCAACCTTTGTTGCACTTGGAAGGTTTTAATTTGCGTTCAAGTATACCTGTTAGTTTGTCCCTAGCAGTCTCAAGGGGTAAAACAAAATCCTCCCCACGAAACTTACCCTCTTCGCAATAGTCAATATCTTGGAGAACTCTAATCCAAATTAGGCTAGCGATGAGATCATTATAACCAAGGGTGAAATGTTTGATCTGGGTGGGGGGCGCTATAAAACTTTTCCGCAGCGAAGCGGGTGGTAAGAAATCCTGAGCGATGACTGCCATAAAAAACAATGTGGTAACAATAATCCCATGGACAAAGATCATAAGGTATTATTGATCAAATCATCTGCAACTTTCAACGAGTATATAAAATTATTAATCGAAGAAAAAATAAAAGGCGATGATCCCATCGCCTTTTATTTAGAATGAAATAGGATCGAAATTTACAGGAGCCCTTGGACTGGATTTAGAAGTTGTTTGAGATGATCCATTGTCCAATGGTCTTCGTTACCACCTTGCTTGATTCGAGCCGAGGCTTCTATCAAAAAGGTCACATCAGTAGTTGCAACAGCTTGATTAGCTGCAGTCGGAAAAAAAATTCCAGCGGCAGGCGCTTCTCTCCAAGTCCAAAATGGCACGCAAGCTCCACCACAATCGCACTGAACAGATGTGTTTACACAAGTTGCCATTTCCGGTATCCCGACAGGATTAGGTGTTGCATTATCCACTGTCGTAATTCTGTAATGAACCTGCCCGGTTGGGGCAAAGCCTGTTGAAACAAAGTTCCCCGGATATATACCAATCTCTGCGAAAGTTGCCTGGGCGGCAGTAAAGTAGGAACCTAATAAAGTAAGCCCTTCCTTCTGACGAGCCTTGGCTTGGAAGGTCTGATATTGAGGGATCGCGAAACTGGCGAGAATTGCGATGATCGCGACAACAACCATGAGCTCGATCAACGAGAAACCTCTGTTGTTTTTTACTAAACGTACCATTTTCATACATTACTCCTTAACGTACTTTTTCTGATATTTAAATTCTGCATCATATTTGAAAAATGTCTACTTTTAACTTTGTTACGTCTGTGTTTAGATGGGTTTAAGTATGGCTGACCAAGATTCAATCTCAAAAGGGAACACCAAGGTTTTAGAAAAAACCGAGACCAAAGAACCGTCGTTCTACAAGGTGATCCTACTCAACGATGACTACACTCCCATGGAGTTTGTGACCCATGTTCTGCAAAAATTTTTTAATCAGCCCCGTTCAGCGGCAGAGAATATTATGTTACAGGTCCACAAAACGGGTCGAGGTGTCGCGGGAGTTTTTAATTACGAAGTGGCTGAGACGAAAATGCATCTCGTTAATGCATATTCTGAGCAACAAAAGCACCCACTTCAGTGTACAATAGAAAAGGACGAATGATTCGTCCCAGTGCACCCACGTCGGAGGTAAATATGCTAAGTCCTCAAGTCGAACAGTCCCTCAATCAGGCCATCCACTTCTCTCAAAAAATGCAAAGCGAATTCGTCGGCCTCGAACATATGCTGTGGGCTCTCATCCAACAACCCTCGGTCCAGCAAATCCTAACGCACTTTCAAGTTCCACTGACCCAGCTGCAAAAAGATCTGGAAGACTTTATCGAAACAAAGCTGCCCAAAAATTTAAATACGAAAAAAAACCCTGAGTTCACTTTAGGTGTGCATCGCTTACTTCAGAAGTGCATCATTCAAGTGCAAAGCTCCGGAAGAAGCGCCGTTCAGTGCGAAAACTTGGTCATCGCCATTTTTGAGGAAGACCAGTCCCACGCCTGCTACTTCCTTAAAAAATATGGTCTTGAACAATTCCAGGTGATTCGTTTTGTGTCCCACGGAGCTCGGCGCCAAGTGACCATCAATATCAAAGCCGAGGGAGAGCAGGCCGCACAACCGGGCCAAGCCGTTCCCGCGCTCAAACAGTTTGCGATCAACTTAAACCAATCCGCACTCGAGGGAAAAATCGATCCGGTGGTGGGTCGCGACGATGTGCTCGAACGCGTGATGCAGATTCTCTGTCGCCGCACAAAAAACAATCCGCTCCTCATCGGAGATCCCGGCGTCGGGAAAACGGCTATTGGTGACGGATTGGCTTTAAGAATTGTGGAGGGGCGCGTTCCCTCTCCTCTCAAAGACGCTGTGGTTTACAATTTGGATCTCGGATCACTCATTGCTGGCTCAAAATATCGCGGAGATTTTGAAGAGCGCTTAAAAGCCTTGCTCTTTGAACTCGAGAAAATTCCCAAATCCATTTTATTTATCGACGAGATTCACTCTATTATTGGTGCGGGATCTACGAGCGGCCACTCGCTTGATGCGGCCAACTTACTCAAGCCTTACCTTTCCAAAGGGAAAATTCGTTGCATCGGAGCCACCACCTATAAAGAATTCCGTCAGCATTTTGAAAAAGATCGCGCCCTCTCTCGCCGCTTTCAAACCATCGATGTGAAAGAGCCTTCCCACGAAGAAACCGTCGAGATCCTTCGTGGATTAAAAAAATACTACGAGAACCATCACGGTGTGGTCTTGGCGGACGAAATACTTCCCACCGTTGTCAAACTCGCCTCAAAATATCTTCATGATCGGAAACATCCCGATAAAGCGATCGACATTATCGACGAGGCGGGAGCTTACCTTCATCTCAACAGCCCTATCGAACAGACAAAGGAAATCACCCTCAAAGTTTTAGAAACGGTGGTTTCCAAAATGGCCCAAGTTCCGCTCCAGTCTGTGTCCACCGACGATAACGAGAAACTCAAAACTTTGGATCTTCGCCTGAAGTCGCTCATCTTTGGACAGGACAATGCAATTAAAGCGTTAGTTCAGTCCCTCAAAAATAATCGCGTGGGCTTAGGACGAAATCGCAAGCCGATTGGTTCGTTCTTATTTGCAGGACCCACCGGGGTTGGAAAAACCGAAATCTGTAATCAGCTTTCAAATCACTTGGGCATTCCGCTCATTCGCTTTGATATGAGTGAGTATATGGAAAAGCACGCGGTGGCTCGCTTGATCGGATCTCCTCCGGGCTACGTGGGCTTTGAAGAAGGTGGCCTTCTCACCGAGTCGGTCCACAAAACGCCCTATTGCGTTCTCCTGCTAGACGAGATCGAAAAGGCCCATCCCGATTTGATCAACATCCTTCTGCAGGTGCTGGACAACGGAACACTGACAGATCCTCACGGCAAAACCACACACTTTGAAAACTGCATTATTGTGATGACGACCAACTGTGGCGCCAAAGATGCGATCAAGAGCCAAATTGGATTTAATCCCGCACCGGTATCGACCATTTCCATGGAGGCCATTCGTCAGCACTTTGCCCCAGAATTTTTAAATCGCTTAGATGACGTCGTTCACTTTAACCCTCTCACGCCCGAAATTATCAGCCAAGTGGTGGATAAATTTATTTTTGAGTTTAAAGAACAGCTCAAAGATAAATCGGTCGAGCTCGAGATGGAGGACAGGGTGAAGGAATTTTTATCGCGAAAAGGTTTTGATCCGCTCTATGGGGCTCGTCCCATGATTCGCACCATTCAGCAGAATCTTAAAAATCTTCTCACCGACGATTTACTTTTTGGAAAACTCAAAGATGGTGGCAAAGCGCATTTTTATATGGAGACTCCGGAGCGCGTCGGCGTTCGCTTGAGCGAAAATCAATCGAAGCCTTCGAACAGTCCCAAGGAAAAAGTGAAAGTCTGATGTGGTGGGCGGCCTGTTGTCTCTTATTGATCGTAGCTTGTAGTCATAGCGCCGCCCCGGTCCTCGCCATCCAAGATAACGAAATCGATCTGTACATTCGTGCCAAGACGAGCATCTCCCAAGAAAACCCCAAAGAGGCTTGCGGACATTTTCTCAAACTCTCCCAATCGGCCACATTTGCTCTGAAAGACGTGGCTCACGTCCAAGCATTAAATTTTTGCCCCACGGAGCAAGTCAAAGAGAGTCTCAATCGACCTGTCCCGGATTGGTTAAAGAAGGAAGAGCGCAATGCTCAATTGAAGCATCAATCCACCGATACCGAAAAAGCCCTACTCATCATCGAAACGCCTCAGTATTTTTTATCCAGAGATCGCGTCCTCACCTACCAAAAAGCTTTAACCGACGGTGAGATCTCCACCGACTCTCGAAAGAAGATTCAAGATGCACTCTACGCTATCGCTCCCCGCTTTAATCCTAAGCCAGAACCTAAAGATGTGTTTCGAGTCTCTAAGGACTTGCGATCCGTGCGCGACTTTGAAAAAGCCCGCAAACTTTTAAGCGCGGTGGCCAAGGACAAGAAACAAAGCATCGAAAATCGAATGATGGCCCTCAAAGAAATTTATCAGACTTATAAAATTCAGCGCCATCTTAAAAAGCAATACCTCGATTCTGCCAAACAATGGGCCGAGTTGATCAAACCGGGAACACCGGAGTTTAAAAAACACATCTCCCTCTTTGCCGAGGCCAATTACACCCGTCTTCGCACCCTCTGGACCGAGTCGGGGACCGACGAGCCACTAAAAATTATCGATAAATTAGAAAAGCAGCTGAGCGGAGTGTATTCTCGCCATGATTTATTCTGGCTGCGCGCTAAGATGTTCGAAGAAAAAAACGATGCGCCCCAAGCGATTATAAATTTCGAAAAAGCTCTCAAAGAGCCTAATATTGGAGTTCGCGATCAAGAGAAGGTGTTGTGGTCTTTAGCTTGGCTTCAACTCAAACAAAAAGATTTCGTTGGAGCTAAAACTCACTTGAGCGCCGCCGTAGCGCTGAAAGATGTCAGCCCCTTCGCCAAATTTAAATACACCTTCTGGCTTGCTGAAGCGGAACTGCGGAACAATCTCGTCGATGAATCTCACAAGCTCTTTCATCAACTGACTCAAGAAGATACTTTTGGTTTTTACGGCATCATGGCTCATCAACGGTTACAGAAAAGTTTTCCGGCGCTGAACTCCGCCCCCAGCGAAGTTCGCATCACTCTTCTCTCTGAAGAAGACCGGAAAATTTTTAACGCCCTTGTTTCCACGCGAGAGACAGATCTTGCCTCGCAGTTTCTTTCTTTTACATTTATTTCCAAAAAGCGTGTTTTAGATCTTTCGCAAGAAGAGGCCGAGCAACTCTTTCAACTCTTAACGAAAGCCAAGAATTATAAAATGGTCTTTGATATTTTTAACCAGATCCCCTTTGATCAACAGCGAAAGATTTTGGCGAACCATCCTGAGATCTTGTTTCCGCGACCGTTTAATGACGTGGTCGAAGCGGCCGCCACTAAAAGTGCGATTGAGGCGGAGCTGATCTATTCCATTATGCGCCAAGAGTCCTCTTTTGATGCTCAAGCACGAAGCCCCATGGATGCCATGGGCCTTTTGCAACTCCTGCCGGAGGTGGCGCAAAGAATCGCCAAACGCCTGCAAATTCCCTACAACAGCTACGACGATCTCAACGACGCTCCGACCAATATTGCCATCGGGGCCGATCTTTTAAGAACCCAGCAGAAACGCTTTGATGATAAATTCATTCTTTACGTGGCGTCGTACAATGCCTCGGACTCGGCGGTGAAGCAGTGGCATAATCGCGAATACAGTGATCCCATAGAATTTATCGAGAGTATCCCGTACGAGGAAACAAAGTCCTACGTCAAATTAGTGATGCGCAACTACATCATCTATAAAAAGCTCCGCTTTGGCGAAGATTTTAAAACATTCCCCCAGCATCTTTTATCCCTTTGAGATCCTTCGCCTCGCTCAGGATGAGTATGGTTTTTTTGGATTTCGTTAGCCCTGGCATTCCCCTTGCTCTGTCCAATTTCTAAAGGTTTTATAAGACCCTCCGTTGTTGCTGAAGGCTTCAGCATGGCTATTGTTTTTACAACAGCGACAATTTGCGGTGACGGCGATGCCGAGGTAAGGGAAAACTCAACACATGCGCGCTTTTTTTCTTGGCTTGATTTTAATATATCTGCCACTATCAAGGTACGCCGAAGCCAGTCGCTGCAGTGATATCTTTACCGGCCGAGTGGTGGTGCGCGGGAGACCACGTTTGACAGATCAAACCATTAATAAAATCTTTATCACTCAAGAAGGCATCGGCCAGCATTACGCCAAAGTGAAAATGGCCGAAAAAACCGGTGTTCCTTTAGATCATATCTTGCAACTCGGCCCAAAGACGGAGCTCAAAAAATCAGAGCTCGAAAAAATTAGACAATATGCCGAAGAGTCCATCGCCGAAGAAGTCTTCCCGGCAGTCCTGAGCCCAGAGGGGAAAGTGTATATTGTTGATGGCCACCACAATCTTTACATGGCCGTGCTGGCAGGAATGGATTTAAATACCTCGCACGTCAAATTAAGAATTGTGAGAGACTACACCAATAAAACCATGGAATTTTTCGTAGAAGATCTTGTCACCCAACATTTAGTTTACGATAAATCAAAGACACTACTCACCCGACCGAAAACCATTGTCGAAGTGGAAGACAACATCGAGCGCAGCTTGATTGGTCTCGCCTTTTTAAGAATTGCCGATAAATATGAAATCCCTTTTAAAGGCACTAATTTCGTCCCGTTTGTGCAGTTTTATTTGGGCGATTTGATCACCAGCAAAAAACTCTTTGTCTTTAACAAGGACTACTCTCACGACAATATCAAAGCGCTTTCGAAAGTGATCATTAACCACCCTGTGCTCTTAAAATTCCTCTCGGACTCTCTGGCGAAAGGGGCCTCCCCTAAAGTCATCGCCTTCCTTAAAGAGAGACAAGAGCTCCTTCGGCAAGAAAGCCAAAACGATTCAAGCGCCGAGGACAAGAAGTAAAAATATCTGGCCTCCCAACGAAAATGGGAATAGGTCTCCGTCTCATCTCGAGACTGTCTACAGGAGCGACACCCCCTGTGCAGAGTAGACAATTGAGCCCCCCGTATTATTGCGAGAACCCATAAAATTCAGCAACTTAGATTGTGTCCGATTTGGCCCCCTCCTTGCTCTTATTCAAGGTATCGGGGGTTCCATGTTTTCATACAAGTTCTTTGCAGCCGTACCAATGGTGTTAGGTGTAAGCCTCATCTCTTACAGTGTTTTAAAGACACAACAGCCTCAACACTCGCCGCAAAGAAAAGCCGCCAACGCTTCCATTTTAAAGAAGCGCACGATTCAAAACAAACCGGCTCCCAAAGGAACTCTTTTTACAAAAACGGAACCCAACAAATCGATGCTCCTCAACGATCCAGATATTAATAAAAACTGGGGCCTTAAAATTTCCGACGCCTTAAGAGGCCGTGGAATTACCGAAGGCAGTAAAGACGTCATCGTTGCGGTGATCGACACCGGTATGGATGTCATGCACCAAGATTTAAAGAATAACTTATGGGTCAATCCTGGAGAATCCGGTCTTGATAGCAAAGGCCGCGATAAAGCCACTAACGGAATTGACGACGACAAAAACGGTTACGTCGATGACGTCAACGGTTGGAACTTCGTCAATAACAACAACAAACTCGATGATAACCATGGCCACGGAACTCATATTTCGGGAATCATCGGTGCTGAAGGTGGAAACAACTTCGGAATCACAGGGATTGCATCTAAAGTGAGTTTAATGGTGATCAAGTATTACGATCCCAAATTTCAGACGAACAACTTAGAGAACACCATCAAAGCGATCAATTACGCCACAGCGATGAAGGCTCACATCATCAACTACTCGGGCGGTGGAACTGAGTACAGCCAGCAGGAGTTCGAAGCGATTCGCAAATCTCGCAGCGAAGGTATTCTTTTCGTCGCTGCTGCCGGAAACGAACATAGCAACTCCGATAAACAGAAGTACTACCCCGCCAACTACGACCTCGACAATATTATTTCTGTCACCGCTATCAATCCAAGTCTTAAAGTTCTTCCTTCAAGCAACTACGGTGTTCGTACCGTACACGTTGCAGCTCCTGGCGAAGAGATCTATTCCACTTGGCCCGGAAACACTTTCGGTAACCTCACAGGAACTTCGCAAGCCACAGCCTTCGCTTCGGGCCTAGCCGTCTTGATCAAAGCCAATCATCCTGACTTTAACTACCTCTCGGTCAAGAACCATATTCTAAAGACCGGAGACGAATACCCTTGGCTTCGCTCAAAGACAGGAACTTCTAAGAAGTTGAATATCTACAAGGCCCTTACAACTTTGGATCAAGGCGTATCCGCCTCGGGAATCATCGCTTCCAACACCACGGGCTTTAAAGAAGGCACTTTTGCATCGGATCCGCAGCTCGCACAGTCCAGCCCCACCACGGAGTTCGTTGATTTCGGAAAGTCTCTGATGAAGTCTTTAGGCAACGACACTCTTTACCGCAACATTAACCAAGAGTAATTAGGTAACAGTTCCCTTTTGGAAATGCGATATAAAATCAAACAAACTTGTTTGATTTTATATCGCATTTCCAAAAGGGAACTGTTACCTAATTACCTAATTATGCCTTAAAACCTGGAGGGTGCTGTACGATGCTCCCATCAGTACGATCGCGAAAATCATTTGCTGAAGCGGAAAGCCTTGGCCCAGCGCAAAGACCATAAAGAACACGCCGACGAAAAACATAAAATAGAGAATATATTTAAAAGTTCGTAGGACGGAGGGATTCCACAGATAATCCTCGCGGCTCTCGTCGGTCTTTGGGCTCACGGTGTTTTCGCCGAGAACACGGGCCCGCTTCATCATAAATTCTGCGATATCGTCGGAGACATCTTTGGCCAGAAGCTGCTGATACTGATGGACCACGTAAGGAAGAGCTCGGCGCTGGTAGCAGTAATTCAGAAATCGGTCGTGGACCTCTCGCGAAGTATATGAGGCTAAAACCTTATCCCACTCGCGCTCTAAAGCCTCGCACTCGTAGGAGTTGAGGTGCATGAGTGCGGGAATTGTGATTTTAATTCGCTTTTCGAGGGACACCCGCTTGAAGTTGCTTAATAAAATTCCACAGGAGGCGCATTCGGTGGCGTTCTCAGGAAGAAATTCTAAGCACGAAGGACAATTTTCTACCTTCGGCAGCAACATTTCTCGTGTGACTTGAGGTTGTTGGGACAACCCGTCTTGGCCCAATTTCATTGGAGGCCTCTCCTCATTTATGTTAACTTTCTGGAATGCAACGAATTGAGAAAGTTAAGAGCTTCTTTAAAACCTACGCTCTGCCTATTTTAACAGGCTTTATCATGGGGACAACTTATATTCCATTCCCTCCATGGGCGACAGCGTTTTATCTCGTTCCTCTTTGGATTTTTTGGATAAAAAATGCAAATTCTCCACGCCGAATCTTTTGGGGAACGTGGATGACCCAGTTTATTTTTAGTTTAATAGGATTTCATTGGGTGGCTCATACCGTAAAGGAGTTTGGGGGCTTCCCCATGCCGGTGGCGATCGTTATTCTTTTGCTTTACTGCAGCGCTATTCACCTCTACTACCCGCTGGCAGGTCTCCTCTGGTCTTACGCGCAAAAACGAGTCCCTCAGTTTTGGAGCTGGCTGCTCCTCCCTTTAAGTTTATCGTTGGCGGAGCTCATGTTCCCCAATCTGTTCTTTTGGCACTTTGGCTACTCGTGGCTTTGGGCCAAGCTTCCCGGAGCGCAGGCCGCAGAGTGGATTGGTTTTTACGGACTCAATCTGTTTATTCTTTTTATAAATCTCTGCGTTTTGATTTTTTGGCTCACGCGAAAGAAAAGGGCGTTGGTCGCGGCTTTTGCCCTCTTTATTATTCCCAATCTCGCGGGATGGTATTTACAGAATCGATTTGTCGAAGGAGAAAAAACCATCAACGCTTTGGTGATTCAGGCCAATATCGGGAATAACATTAAATCCCATCAGCAAGAGGGCCCGCAGCTCCATGATTTTATCATCAATCGCTTCTTACAATTGACAGATCAAGGATTAAAAGATTTTCCCGAAACTCAACTCATACTCTGGCCAGAGACCGCCTATCCCAACTGGCTCACCACTGATAAAAGGAAAAATAGTTACCAGCGTCGTTTGCAATACTTCGTCAACGCCATTGGAATTCCGCTGTTGACCGGAGCTTACCGCAGTGACGCTCGCTCAAAAACTTACAATTCCATGGTTCTCATCGACAGCAAAGGCGAGATCCGCGACCACTACGATAAAACAATGCTATTGGCCTTTGGTGAATACTTTCCGGGATCCAGCTACTTCCCCAAACTCATCGAATGGTTCCCGATGGTCTCTGATTTCGGGCGAGGCCCGGGGGCTGGCACAATTAAAGTCGATGATCTTCCGCGCTTTGGGGGACAGATTTGTTACGAGGCCCTGTTTGATTCTTTCACTCGCGACCTCTACACACAGGGAACTGAAATTATCGTCAACCTCACCAACGATTCTTGGTTTGGAAAAGACTTTGAGCCCTTTCAACATTTGTACATCACGATGGCACGCGCCATTGAGTTTCGACTCCCTCTGATTCGTTCGACCAATACCGGAATTTCCACGATGATCACCGCGGGCGGAAAAATGCAGACGTTTTCGCCTCGACATGAAGAGTGGGTGGGAATGTTTCGTATTCCTTACCGCGAGAACCCACCCCCCACGGTCTACTCCTATTTTGCGGGGCTATGGCACTGGATCATTCTCGCTTTATTTCTCTGCGTTTTCCTTGGAGGCATGTATGCAGCAAAAGTTTCTGCAAAATCTAGAAACGATTGATTGGCCAAAGATCGTTCGCCACCTCGCCTCGTTCGCCACCAGCAGCGAGGCTCGCGATCTTCTCCATCAAACGTCTCCGCTAGAGTCTCAAGCCCTTGCGCAGGCGAATTTTCAGCGCATTGCCGAGGCGCAAGAGCTTTTAAGTGCCGGCGAACGGCCTTTTATGGAAAGTCTTGATCTTTATCACTCGTGGTTCCATCGCCTCGAAAAGCAATCTCAGTTGAAACCGCTCGAACTCAAAGACATTCGCCTATTTTTTTTAGAGGCTTTGTCTTTACGTAAAATTATCACAACCAATCCTAAAGATTGGAGTAAGACGATCGCGGAAAGCTTAATCGATGCCGAAGAACCACTCTCCGCGATCGATCATTTGATCACCCCTCAAGCGGAGATTCGCATCGATGCCAGCGAAAAACTTTACAATCTCTATAATGAGAAAAAGGCCCAGACTCATAAAATTCAAAATACGCTCAATTCCATAGTTAGAAAGAACGACAACGATAATTACCTGCAAGAAAAATTCGTGACCAATCGCGAGGGTCGATGGGTGATTCCCGTAAAGAGCGGCATGCGCTACGAGGTCCCTGGAATCATTCATGCGACGAGTACGACAAAACAAACCGTTTTCGTCGAACCTCAAGATGTTGTTCCCTTGAACAATCAACTGAAACGCATCGAAGCAGAGATCGAAGAAGAGATCGAGAACTTACTCAATCAAATTTCTCGCTATCTTCAATCGCTTCTGACGGATATCATCACCACTAAAGAGTTAATGCTTGAGTGTGATGTTCGATTCGCGCAAGCTCAGTTCAGTGGGGCTCTCAACGCGCGGCCCGTGATTTTTTCCGACGAAGAAATGGAATTGGCTGAAGTTCGCCATCCCATCATGATTATCAATTCCGAAAAAGTGATTCCCAACACGGTTCGCTTAAACACCAAGGAACGAATCCTTCTCCTGTCTGGCCCGAACGCCGGTGGAAAAACAGTTCTTCTCAAGTGCTGTGGCATTGCCGCGCAGATGGCTCGTTGTGGGTTACCGATTTGTGCGTCCGAGAACTCGCGCATTCCTTTCTTTAAAGATATTATCGTCGCGGTGGGAGACTCGCAGAGTGTGGATTCGCAACTGAGCACTTTTGTGGGTCACCTCAAAGCGCTAAATGCCGCTTGCGAAGTGACTGGTCCATCTTCGTTGATTTTGATCGACGAAATCTGTGGCTCTACGGATCCCGAAGAGGGCTCGGCATTGGCGCGCGGATTTATCCAATTTTATTCACAGAACCAATCCTTTGCGGTGATTACGTCTCACTTAGGCCCCCTCAAGGCCGGCTGGAAAGAGGACTCGGGAGTTGTGAATGGCTCTATGGAATACAATCGCAGTACGGGATCTTCGACTTATCATTTCGTCAAAGGTTTACCGGGACAATCCTTAGCTTTCAGCACCGCAAAACGCGTCGGCGTTAAAAGCGAAGTTTTCGAAATGGCGCAAAAATATTTAAGCCCGGAAACACGACTGCGCTTAGAGGCCTTGGATGATATCGAAAAGCTCAAGGGCCAAGCTCGCGAAATGCGCGAGGAGCTCGAAGCGAAAATTCGCGAGACTCAGGTCGAAAAAGAGAACATGCTCAAGCGTTTAAAGGATTTTGATCGCGATCGTGAAAAACTCTTAAGGGAAGAGGTCAACAAACTCAAAGATAAATTTGTCGAAGAGTCTAAAAAGAGCAATTTGCAGAAAATCTTTACCGATCACGAGCGCCGCTCGAATATCGTCCTCGATTTTCCGGAGATCATTAAGGCACCCGCAGAAGAAACCTATACCCTCGAGAAATTCACGAAAGCTTTTCCACCGGGATCGCCCGTGTATATCAATTCTCTGCAACGAGATGGGGTGGTTCAGAGTGCACCGAACAAGCAAGGAGAGGTGCAGATTCTTGCGGGCTCCATGCGGATGGCCGTCTCGTGGGAAGATCTCAAGCCCCCCAAGCGAGCGACCAATCCTCTGAATAAACGAAATATGAACACTCCCGTGCATTTTGAGATTGCCGACAAAGGCGATACTCTCGACGTTCGTGGAAAGAATGTGGCCACCGCCATTGAGGATCTCGAATCCTTCCTCGACTCTGCACTGATTCGCCGTCACGAGCGCGTGAAGGTGGTGCATGGTCATGGATCCGAAGCGCTCAAAAAAGCCATTCGCAACCACCTCTCCAGAAGCATCTACGTCAACCGCTGGGCCTCAACAATGGACTCCAACGGAGACGACGGCTCCACCTGGATCTACCTCGCCCTCGAATAGCCCGAACCGTGTCCGGCGGGTGCG
>JAIEOS010000027.1 GCA_019750295.1 Bdellovibrionales bacterium
CCTGATCCCAAAGTGATAGTCAAAGAAGCGGGCACAGCAGAGATCGCTGTCCGGAGCGGTTCGCCACCGCCGCCGCCTCCACCCCCACCAGAACTCGCAGACCCGGGGCCATTACATCCCCCGCCGCCACCGCCGCCGCCACCGATCATGAAAACTTCCACGTCAGTGACTCCCGTCGGGCGATTCCACGTGCCCGATGAAGTAAACCTCTGAACTTTTTTTGTTTTCACCACGGAGGCGGTCGTGTTTACTTTCTTCCAGACTGGTGCTCCATGAGCCGAAGAAATAAATAATAATTGTGTTGTCAGTAAAATGTTAATTAAGACAGACATAGATCACTCCGTTTTCATCTATGGTCATAGCTCCTGTACCAACCGTCGAACATCCAGCAGTTCCTTGGTTAAGGAGAGAGGGTGTGTCGTCGCACACTAATAGGTTTCCACTACCGTCTTTTGCGAGCTCTCCGACGTTCGAACAGGAGGCCCCAATCGTTGCATTCTGGGTCACGGGAGACTGCATTCCTCCAGTGACTAAATTGGAACCATTGATTGTAAACCCCGAGGCATTGATCGTTCCATTGACATCGAGTTTTGCGGAAGGCGTGGCACTTCCAACCCCGACATTTCCTGAGTTATCAATGACCATGCGCTCGGTGCCGGCGGTATCAAACCGAATGCGATCCTCGTCGGCGGACTCCTCCACTTGGATTTTCGTATCATCATCCGCATCGGCGAGAGCACGGGAGATAGGTGGAGAACACAACCATCGATCACTCACTGCATTCCATGTTAAAATCTCGCCATTATTGCACTCTGTTCCTGCGGGCATGTAGCTAAAATATTCTCCGGCCGCATTCGCGATTTTTCCGACGCTGACACTTAATATTTTTGCCGAGGTCACTGCACTATTGGCGATTTGAGCCGTTCCGACTCCGGCGTTTCTGATTTGGAGTTGGTTAGATCCGTTCACTTCCAACGTCGATCCATCGGTTTGTACGGCCAGAGTTGCGGTGCCACTTGTTGCTCCACCGGTGAGTGCAGAGCCGGCGTTAGTGACGATGCCTTCGATATCGCCGCTTGCCGCCGTCCACCCTGTGGAAATATCTTTGCAATTGGCTCCAGTTTCATCGCAGATTTGCTCAGCGCGAATCGTGCCCGAAACATCAAGTTTGGCCTGAGGGGATGTGGTACCAATTCCGACATTCCCGCTATTAAAATAGCTATTTCCATTAGATCTCAAATGGACAGTGGTCGTGGCGGTGTTGTCGGCGA
Organism: Bdellovibrionales bacterium; assembly: GCA_019750295.1. Lineage (NCBI taxonomy): Bacteria > Pseudomonadati > Bdellovibrionota > Bdellovibrionia > Bdellovibrionales > Bdellovibrionales bacterium. The sequence goes on from JAIEOS010000027.1 coordinate 1,272, forward strand.
GATACATCTCTCCCTCAGTCGATCCATTGGTTCCCGTGTAGGTGCGAACACTGCCAAAGGGGTTTTGTGAAATATAACCACCAGTCCATGAGGACACCGTCATCCCTGTTGTTGAATTGATCCCGCCCGCGACGTCAATTCGGCTACTTGGATTTGTTGTTCCTATACCGATATTGCCATTATTCGCAATGTGCAGTCGTGTACTTCCCCCCGCCATAAAGTTAATGTACCCGTTGGGGGCGATGTTATTGAAACGAAACTCTTGGCCATTACTGTTATTAAATCCAGTAAATACGGAGACTGCCCCCGCACTATTGATGTACTCGACGCCGCTAAATCCCGCTGCGTTTAAGTTTTGGACCCCGAAATTGGCACCGGCATTATTTCCTACGGCCTTCATCGCGTCGTCGGCTGAGCCGCCCGAAGTGTAATTCGCGAACCCGGTCCCTTGGGGACCAACACTTAAGCTGTACGAGGGCGTGGTTGTTCCAATTCCCACACGGCCCGCCTCGTCGATGATCATTCTTTCAGTTCCGGCAGTGTCGAAGCGAATTTTATCTTCGTCGGCACTTTCTTCCACTTGAATTTTTGTGTCGTTATCGGCGTCCGCAACTGCCGTAAAGTTTGTGGGAAGTGCTCCGCAAATCCAGCGATCGGAAATCGTATTCCAAATTAATGTATAGCCATCCGTACACTCCGTTCCCGCCGGCATGTAAGTGAAATATTCGGCGACTGCGCTCGTGATCTTGCCCACGCTCACACTGTTGATTTTGGCGTTGGTGATCCCGCTGTCCTTCACTTGCAGCGAGTTTGTTGCGATTTCGATCGTCGTATTGTCTACACTCACAGAGAGTGATCGATCGGAAGAAAGATTCCCTCCGCCCGTCAGTGCCGATCCAGTGTTCGTCGCTAAATTCCTGGTACTCGGCACCGCGCCGACATCTCCCGCAGCGGCGCCTGTTTTATCGATCTTGCTCCACGCAATCGCCGCGGATGCATTAATGTCAGCGTTAACAATAGAGTCATTCACAATTTTAGAACTGTTGACTGAATCCGCGGCAAGTTTCGCTAGAGAAATTCCTGCATCTCGCACTTGCAATTGATTGGATCCGTTGGTCTCGATCGTTGTACCATCGGTGACGACCGAAAGGGTGACGTTACCACTGGCGGCTCCTCCTGAAAGTGCAGAACCCGCACTCGTAGTGACGCCGTCGATATCTCCACCTGCGCCCCAGCCTGTGGATATATCTTTACAATTTGCACCGTTTTCGTCGCAAATTTGGTTGGCACGAATAGTTCCCGCAACATCAAGAAGAGATTGAGGATTCGTGGTTCCAATTCCGATATCACCGGTGGCAGTAATGATCATTCTTTCGGTACCTGCCGTGTCGAAACGAATTCGATCTTCATCGGCACTTTCTTCTGTCTGAATTCGGGTGTCCCCATCGGTATCTGTAAGCTGAGTAAAGTTCGAGGGAAGGGCTCCGCAGATCCAGCGATCGTTGGTGGAATCCCAAACCAGAGTATAGTTATTTGTACATTCAGTGCCGGCGGGCATATAGCTGAAGTACTCCGCCGCTGCAGAGGTGAGCTTCGTGATACTCATCGAATTGATTTTCGCGTTTGTAATTCCGCTATCTTTGACTTGGAGCTGATTGGATCCATTGGTTTCAATCGTCGTTGCATCGGTGACGACCGAAAGAGTGACGGCTCCGCTCATCGCCCCACCCGTTAAAGCCGAGCCCGCGTTTGTCGCCACCGACTCGATATCTCCCGCACCCGATCCATTCCCCACGGTCTCTGCACTATTCCCATCCCAGTACATAAGTTTATCGGTGTCGGTGTTGTACCACGTCGCACCCTTATTGCCGACGGTGAGAGTTCCCACCAAAGTCGTCTCTTGCGCAGTATTAAATTTACCCAATGTCACCGTCGAAAGATTTTGCAGGGTGATGTGCCCGGCGTTTAACAGTTGATTGCCATTGAGATTTATATTTCCCGCCATCGTTCCACCCGCAAGAGGAAGTTTGGTGGCGTCGGTGATCGCCGAAGGAGTGGTCGCCTCCCAACGGCTGAGCGTCGCATTCCAAGAGAGCACTCGTCCATCACCTACACCTGCACCCACGCCGCTCACATCGATGTTCGCACCGGCAATTTTTGTGTCGGCATAATTCTTAGTGGCCGCATCCTGAGCTAAAGTGGGATTGGCTAAATTTTTGATCTGTTGATTGTTCATCGACAACGGAGCGGTGGATGTTCCCGACGCTAAATTGTAAAGCGTGTTGTAATTCGAGCCGCCGAATAAATTTTCTAAATTGCTCTGAGTGAGATTTTGGCCCGGATTGATCTGCACAAAATTACTGGCCACATAACCCTGGAGACTGTTCGCGTACCACGCGTAAGGCACGCTCTGTAAATGGAAGTCTTGCGCTAGAGTCACCCCGCCGCCACCATCGTTATAACTAATTCGAACTTTGCGAGTATGTCCAGAGAGTGCAGAGTAAGAGTTTCCTGCCGCACAGGTTGTGATCCCAGTAAAACTGATTCCATTTTTGAGAACATCGGGCAGAACGGAAGTGTCCTCGTAGTCACTCCCCGTGCGAATTCCCGCGCCGACGTTTAAACTAAACATTCCCTCACTTCCCAACATATTGATGGAGTGCTGCTCTTCGTACATCAAGCAATCATTGACGGGGGAGTAAACACGGACGTTAAAAACGACGGGATTCGCCTCGAGAGGAATTCCCCCCGCTTTAGTGATTTGCCCTTGATAGACAAAACTTCCGGGCACTTGCGCGTTCACCGCAGTCCCAGCGTAAATAAAAAATAGAAAAACCAAAATTCTAGGGTTCATCAATAACTTATCGGTATTTGTGGAACGAAATTGATGGTCCCGTAAAGATAACTGATCCCAATCTTGAATCTCCCAAAATCGAGAGCGATCCCCCCATCGGATCAAGACTTAAGCCTCTGTGAGAAACGGCTGGTGACTCGAAACGAGAAAATGACTTTCAATTTTCGAGGGGCTCTCGAAATTAGGGTATCCTGGATAAAGAAATACTTTTCTATGAAACTTGGGGCGATTCACTTCTTAATTCTAGTCCTTTTGCTCTTCCAAGGCTGTGGCACGCCTTCGCAGGACGATTTGAGCGAAAGCTCTACATCGTCTTCGATGGACTAGGACGTTTGCAACTCGCTCAATCGGGTCGTCTATGTTCCCTGTGGTCCAGCCTCTGCTCAGTTGAGTGTGGGTGGAAATAAAGATGCGCCCATTTACGGGGCCGCCGAATTCGCCAGTGTCCCGATTTTCGGATTTTGCAACCGAGGAGAATATCCTCGTGCCGAAGTTCAGGCCCGTCTCTATCGTGGCTCTCAATTGATCGTCAAAAGTCCGTTCGTCACTTGCACAGGAACTTACAATACATCTTTACCGACGGCAGGAGTCTCACGTCATGAAGACTACACTTTAGAAATTGAAATTGTAGGTGTAACTAAAGAGGGACGGAGATTTACGAATCTGCCTTTGAGTCGAAGTCGAACTTTCTATCCCGCAGAGGAATAGAAAGCTCTTAATTCTTTTCTGAAAATAAAAAACTTACTTGAGGAAGCTTTTTAACGCGTCGACTTTATCGAGTTTTTCCCAAGTGAAGGAAGACTCGCTGCGACCGAAGTGACCATAAGCCGCGGTGGCTCTGTATCTTGGCTTTAATAGATCAAACTGCTCGACGATCTGGGCTGGTTTTAATCCCCATATGCTTCGAACCGCTTTCTCGAGTTTCTCTGGAGTTTGAGTTCCTGTTCCGAAATCATTCACCATAACACTCACAGGTTCAGCCACGCCGATCGCGTAGGCCAACTGCACCAAACACTTTTCGGCAAACCCTGCGGCGACAATGTTCTTCGCAATATGACGTGCAGCGTAAGCTGCCGAACGATCCACCTTCGAGGGATCTTTTCCAGAGAAGGCTCCTCCGCCGTGGGCTCCGTGGCCACCATAGGTATCCACGATAATTTTACGACCGGTAAGACCGCAATCTCCTTGAGGCCCACCGATGACGAAACGACCTGTTGGATTAATAAAATACTTTGTGTTTTTGTCGAGCCACTGAGACGGAATCGTTTTTGCGATCACATCGTCCATAATGTACTCTTTGATTCCCGACTGGGTGACATCTTCCGAATGCTGTGTCGAAATCACAATCGCATCCACACGCTTCACTTTGCCGTCGATGTACTCCACCGTGACTTGGCTTTTGCTGTCGGGGCGAAGAAAATTCACTTTTCCCGTTTTACGACGTTGAGCTAATTCGAACATCAGCTTGTGAGAGAGCGAGATCGTCAAAGGCATAAACTCTGGAGTCTCGTTGACGGCATAGCCGAACATAATCCCTTGATCCCCGGCCCCCTGCTCTTTGGTTAAACCATCATCAACGCCCATGGCAATATCAGGACTTTGTTTGTCGAGAGTGGACATGACCGCACAGGTCTTATAGTCGAAGCCTTTTTCGCTATTGTCATAACCGATATCTTTAATTACACCGCGAGCAATTTCGGGAACACTAAAATTGGCTTTGGTTGTGATTTCACCGGCAACCACGCACACACCCGTTGTGACCAACGTCTCACAAGCGACCCGCGCCTTGGGATCTTGTCGAAGAATTTCATCGAGAACCGCATCACTCACCTGATCGGCGATTTTATCGGGATGCCCTTCGGAGACAGATTCACTGGTGAACAAATAGTTTTTCATCGAATAACCTCGCTAATGTAATAAATGAGAGAAAAGGTGTAATTAGCAGAAGCTCTAGGATGGGTCAAAAATAAAAAGCCAGGGGTGACCTGGCTTTTATAATGGAGTCTTCGAATCCAAGATTAAAGAGAGTCGTCTTCGTCTTCATCCCCCGCAGAATCCTGAGCGGTGGGAGCGACAGGAGTGTCGGTCGATGGAGTTTGTGGCGCAGCAGCAGGAGCTGTTGGGCTCACTTGATCATCATCTTCTTCATCACCGGCAGAAGCGGGCGCGGCAGGCGCCGTAGCGGCAGGAGTCTCCGGCGTGGCTGGAGTGGGCACTACGGCCGCATCTGGAGTCCCTTGCTCCACTGGAGATGCGGGCTCCTCATCGCGAACCACTTCTTGACTGCAACTTTGCAGGCCGACTTCCGCATTGTTCACTTGATAAAATTCAGCCGATTGATTGGATGTCGGTTTATAAAGTCCGTCCGCTTCTTTTTTAAGAAGAATGGCCACGGCCCCCTCTTTTTCGATCTGTTGTTCACCAGAACCACTCACCATTTTTTTATCTTCGACAATCATAAGAATCTGTTCGCACGAATTTCCGACGCAGCTGAGGCGCACTTTTTCGTTGAACTGAGCAAAGTTTTTAATTTGAGAAATCGTAAGATTTTTTTCGAACTTCTGCGGAGCACAGTCCCCCTCGTTTTTGAGGGCGAGGTGTAAGGTCATTTTCGAAGTTTCCACCTTCAGTGTTACGCCACGAATTTCTGCTTTGATCGCCAAAATCGCATCTTTATCTTTTTTCGACTGGAACGCCTGATCTTGAGCTAACATTTCGAGGGCCGACATCTCCACAGCGACCGGCGCCGGAGTATTCACCGCGCGAGGATTGATCGCGGGCTTCGAAGTCCTGATCAAATTCGCTCTTGATTTATAGCTCGCTTTTTTTCCACAAGCTGTCAGCGCAACAACAGCGACTAAGGGTAGGATCACAAGTTTCTTCATAACAATTCCTCCGAATTTATAAATTCTCTCGGAATCCCTACGAGCAAGGACAGTACCAACTTGGCTCCAGCGTAAAACGCTTTATATGCCCAAAGAGAGCAATTTAAGGCCCAAAGAGATATGAGAGGCCGCTTTTGGTCACCGGGGATGTATTTATAACAAATTTAAGGGCTCTCCAGGTTGGTATCGTCCTTGCTCTATATTTAAATAGAAACTGGGGAGAAATTATGAAGAATCTATTATTTGTGATTATGTGTCTTTCCTTGGCCGTCGCCTGTGCCAAGAAAAACGAAAAAACGTCGGGCGCGAATATTCATCGCCAAATGACGCCTGCGGAAGTCGAGGCGAAGGCATTGAACCTCGTCGGCTATACTCCACAAAACGTCGCATTACAAAATGCTCTCACCGGTTTAACGGTTGAACAAGTCGGTAACGAAGTTAAAATCACCTATATTATTCGCCGAAGCACTCCGAGCTGTAATCGCGAAACCAAGACGGTGACGAATCTCAATTTAGCCGCACAGAGAGAAGGCTTTCCCGTCTCAGGCAACAACGTACAACTTCAGTGCCTTAGCAACTTCTGTCGGAACGCTTTAGTCAAAATCACCGAATTCGAATTCGGTGGTGGCACCGTCAACGTGATTTTAGCTCAGCAAGGTACCGTGTGGGTACCCTCTGTCTCTGCAAACACCAGCGTTTTTCATAACCCTCTCGATGTTCGCTCGGGAGAAGCGGCTTGTTGGCAAGGAGCTTCCAACACGACGAACCAACCCGTAAATCCTACGAACTACTTAGACACTGGACATCTGCCTTACGATTGGTCTTCGACTTGGGGCTGGTAGGTCCATCGAGAACGATCAGAGGCTTCGGCGAAATTGGGCTACGCCACTCGCCGAATCCCGCTCCCCGCGAAATCCGATAGATGTGTACAGAGATTCACGAGAGGACGGAGCCTTTAAGACGAAAGATTTCGAAGTTGGAAATGCCCGAATCAGCGCGGCGATCGTCTCCTGATAATTTTCTTTTTGGTCGAATTCGGGTTCGAAATAAAGGCAACGCAAAAGCAACTCACTCCCGATCACTTTTACGCACACCGTCCCCTTTATAATTTTCATATGCATTAAAGCAAAAAAACGATCTCGGTTATAATCGAAGTCCGAAGCAAATTCGTGCTCGACGATACTCAACTGTTCATGCTCTTGAAAGTCCGGACGCTCTCTAAGATATCCCTTGATGCGGTAGAAAACGGTTTCGAACATGGCCATGTCTGAGTTGTGACCCAATTTCCGACGAGGGCTAAGACCTAGCATCTCGAAACGCCAGTCAGACTCGGGGGGAGGCAGGTAAGTTTTCACCGTTGAAAAGTTGAGGTTATACTTGTGGGGAACTTCCAAAATGTCCCACTGCTCGAAAAAATTCAAAATCATTCGCGCAATTTGTCCAGCGGCTAAGTCGATACGGTACTCTTGATAGGGAGTAAAATAGCGGTACGAATTCATCATGATACTGTCGAGGGCGAGAATTCGATCGGTAGCGACTTTTTGCCGACTCAAGAAATCCGAGTTAAACACGATGATCATCGCTTTGGGATCCGTAAGTAAGGTGGCTTCGACTTTACTCTTAAGGACCGGGTCTACGGGATAGACGCCATCCCCCGAAACCATCACGGCATCGAGAAAGTGCGGACCGACATGCTCTATAAAAAGCTCCACCGCTCGTGCATCACGAAAGTAAATAATACGTTTCGTCGAAACGAACTGAGGGGTTTTGTCTAATGATTCTAAAACCGGGGTTTGCACGGCTCATCCACCTAACGCTAGAAGCCACAATCTACATGGCTCGGACCGAGTTTCAATGGTTTTTCGCTAGTGATGGGCAAATATGAACTTGGCTTCTATTTTTTGACTCAGTATATTGCCGTCATGGCCTCAGCATTTTTTAAAACTATCGAAAACGGTCTGATCTTTGATCAATCCAAAAATTTCTATCCCTCGCAGTACTGGGGTTTAAAAAATAGCGAACTTTCTTTTAAAGAAGACTACAACCACTCTTTTGGCTTTGTTCAGTCTGGAAATATCGAAATTCGCTTGGCCTCTGGAGCCACATTTAAATTAAATCCAGGAATGTATTTTTCCATCCCAGGAGCCTTTGATATCCAAGGCCAGGGCGAATGCGCGATTTTTAAAAAATTTGGCCACCGCGGATTATTCAGCGTCGGAGGCCCCATCGAAAATAACGGTCGTCTTTGTTATATCGACAATTGCACAACCACCGTTCTAGCACCTGCGGCGCGCTTGGGAGATCCTTGTTTAAACCTTTTGGTCTTCCCCGAAAATGTAAAGCAGACTCTGCACATTCACCCCAGCTTGCGCTACGGAATCGTCGTCGCCGGTAGAGGCGTCTGTTACAATCCATCCACGGGCGAACTCCCACTGCAACCGGGAATGACGTTCTGCTTAGAAGAAACTTACCCTCATTGCTTTAATAGCGAGAAAGAGGGACTGGTTATCGTCGCTTACCACCCCGATTCGGACATGGGTCCTACGGATCAGCAAAATCCGATGCTGAATCGCACATACACTCGATTCTAATGGTCAGAGCAAAACTTTTCCCGATCCTCCTGAGCTTCTCGTTTTTGATGTTCGTGAGCTTGCAAAGCTCCGCCAAGCTTCGCTCTTTTCCTCCCCAGGGGACCTCTTCCTTGTTCTATAAGGGAGACATCTATCCTCGCTCCAGTATGAGGTTTGTTTTTGAATTTAAACATTGCCCGCTCGACAGCGAGCTCCTCAATATTAAAAAATTCGAGTATGTTCTGACAAACTCTTCACAGCCCGTTCGCATTGTAAATATTTACGCGAGTCGTTCCAATCTCGGTAAAAAATGTGGGAAAAAATTAGAGCCGGTGAAGCAAAGTTACATGATTGACGCCGACTCCACCCGCGCCACCCAATATTATCTCACCACGGACGCTGATGTTGTCCTCAGCGAAAGTAAATCCATCTAACCCCATATCTTTGGAAATTTTGAAAACGGCGGGAGTTGTGGGGGGTTCTTTCCTTTTCCGCCACACTCTCTCCACAAAAAATGATATTCCGCGCTTGTCCCCACCGCAGAATCAATACTATCAATCGTTGCCATGACATCTTCGTTTTTTCCATTACTTACCGCAACGGCGCGGGTATCGACTCTGAGTTGAACTTTGCTCCCGCAAGTGGACCAAACCGGTTGGCTCGCCACATCACTGGAGATGATGTAGTTTTCTTGCAAAGGACCTCTAAAGTCCGTGCGACGACGAACGCGACGGCTGAATTCTTTCCCATTTTGTCCATCGAGAAAGCTGTAAATGCTGACGTACCGAGTTCGGCCATTTTTAGGAATCGAGTTAAACCCGCGATAATCGAGCTTCACCACGGTGAATTGAAATCCTGCAGGCACATTCACGGGAATGAAGATGGTGCAATTTTTTACGCTTCTTTTAACACCCGCCGACTGACCCGCAAGCACCACGTAGTTGTCAAAAAGCAGAGATAAAGTTTTGTTATCAGGGGTCAGCGCGGCCCCGACAGTTCCGTCGGGGCATCCGCTCCCCTGCAGGAATGGCGCACTCATTTGAACCCCACCGACGATGGCGGAGTTTTGGTTTTTAGGAGGAGCTCCAATCTGATTTAAAAAATCCCCCACGTCTTCACCCACCTGCAATGGCGGTTCTTCCATGGAATCCACCTGTGCAAAAGTGATAGTCCCTACGAACAGAACAGCGAGGAAAAATAGACTCTTCATAAAGCCCCCAAGTCTAAACTTTTATATAAACTAGTTACACTTACGCCATTGAAGTTTGTAAACGATACCGGCGGCGATATCCGCGCTGTCTAAAGTCGCAATGACGTCATACTTCTTGCCGTTCGTTCTCGCCATCAGAGACGTATTTACACGCAGACTGACATCTTCTCCGCAGGCCGACCAAACCGTCGATGAGACCAGAAGATTGTTGGTAAAAATATAGTT